>NZ_JAESKI010000001.1:0-71690 GCF_017892065.1 Staphylococcus sp. GDY8P120P
CAATTATACGGACTTTATCAATTTCCATGAAATTTTATTTATTAATAGTTTATAATAAACCTTCGCTTTTCATATACTTTACAATGATTTACAAGCTATAAATTATTACTATTTTTAAAATGTTCTATATACATTCTTTTACTGAATTTTCTAACTTTTACAAAAATTCAGTTGCTAAGTATTGATTTTATATCTTATTATAGATAACATTTATATATAAGTAACTTAAAATTTGAAGTAATAGATAGAGGAGATTAACCATGACAGAAAATAATGACTTAGTAACTTCAACTCAAGAAATTATGAAAGAAGCTTTACATAAATTAGGTTTTGACGATGGTATGTACGAACTTGTTAAAGAGCCTCTAAGATTTTTAGAGATCCGTATCCCCGTTCGGATGGATGATGGTACTGTTAAAACATTTAAAGGGTACCGAGCACAACATAATCAAGCTGTCGGTCCTACTAAAGGCGGCGTTCGTTTTCATCCTGATGTTAATGTAGAAGAAGTTAAAGCTTTATCGATGTGGATGACGATGAAATGCGGTATTACAAATTTACCATTTGGTGGTGGTAAAGGCGGCGTCATCTGTGACCCAAGAGAAATGAGTAATTTAGAACTTGAACGTTTATCACGAGGCTATGTCAAAGCAATCTCTCAATTTGTTGGACCAGCTAGTGATATCCCAGCTCCAGACGTGTATACTAACCCCCAAGTTATGTCTTGGATGATGGATGAATATAGTAAGATTAACCGTTCAAATGCGTTCGCATTTATTACTGGTAAACCACTATCTTTAGGTGGATCTCAAGGGCGTAATCGTGCTACAGCACTTGGCGCGGTTATCACAATTGAAGAAGCTGCCAAACGTAGAAATATGAGTATTGCAGGTTCTCGCGTTGCAATTCAAGGTTTTGGGAATGCTGGTAGTTTTATAGCTAAAATTTTACACGATAAAGGTGCCAAAATTGTTGCAATTTCCGAAAGTCGTGGTGCTTTATATGACCCCAATGGCCTAGACATAGAAAGTCTAATTGAGTTGAAAGCGCAACATGGTCGCGTAACACCATTATTTGATGAAGTCATTCCAAACGAAAAATTATTTGAAATCGATTGTGATATTTTGATCCCTGCTGCATTATCCAATCAAATTAATAAAGAAAATGCACATTTAATTAAAGCAAATATCGTTGCTGAAGCTGCAAACGGTCCAACAACTCCAGAAGCAACTAAAATATTAACGGATCGAGACGTCTTGATTATACCAGATGTCCTTGCAAGTGCGGGTGGCGTCACAGTTTCTTACTTCGAGTGGGTTCAGAATAATCAAGGCTATTATTGGTCAGAAGAAGATATCATTGTTAAACTTCAAGAAAAAATGGTGGAAGCCTTTAATAAAATTTATGACTTAGCAGAAAATAGGAAAATGGATATGCGCTTAGCTGCTTATGTAGTCGGTCTTAAACGTACTGCTGAAGCGACACGTTTCCGTGGTTGGGCATAATATTAAGCTTTTTATTATATTATTTTAAAACAAGCTGGTTCGGTGTTCGAATCAGCTTGTTTTTATATAAGCGCTTCATTTTCAAATTCACACTTCAAATAAAAAAATTATCTTAGTATTGAAATATTAACATTTTCAAAAGTATTGAAAATTGAATTTTCTGAATTTATTTGAAATAAAAAACTATCCAATATATACTATTTACAACAAAGGGGTGTAAATACATTATGAAAAATAATATTTATGGTAATATACCATGTTTTTTAAATAGCAAAAATCTGACTTTAACAGATGATTTAAATACAGATGTCATTGTTTATGGTGCACCTTTTGAAGGTGAAAGTACCTGGGGTGACTATACTGGCGTCGAATTAGGCCCTAAACAAATTAGAGCGTGTTCGGCACGTTATAGTCAATATTTACCCGAATTAAACCATATAGATATAAGTGAACATTTAACTATCGGTGACGCCGGAGACGTGCCATTTGTCGCCCACAATAATAAAGAAAGTTACGAAAACATTGCTGATTTCACGAAAAGGTTATGGGAAAGCGAGAAATTTTTAGTCGGATTTGGTGGTGAACATGGCGTCACCTATCCTATTCTTAAATCTTTGGCAAAAACAGGCAAAAAAATAGGTATTATACATTTAGATGCACATTATGATAATATGCCTGATTATGAAGGTGAAAACTACGCACGAAACACGCCATTTATGAGATTGTATGAAACGGATGGTGTGCGTAATGAAAGTATTATTCACACTGGTATACATGGTCCTAGGAATAAACCAGAAACAGGACGCTACGCTCAAGAAGCTGGCGCAGTCACGCTTACAATTAATGATATACGTGCAGCCAAAGATTTAAAAGCATATGCCAAAGCTATTTATGACCAAGCAAGTAAAGACGTAGATGTTGTTTACTTAACTATTTGTAGTGATGTATTAGACTTTGCATTTAATCCAGGTGGCCCTGTAGATGGCAATGGTCTAACTTCTTATGAATTATTAACGATGATTTATGAATTTGGCGCATTAGGTTTATGTGGCATGGATTATGTGGAAGTTTATCCGATGCAAGATGCAAATCAAAATTCTGCGCATTTTGTCTCAACAGCCGTGTTATATGTACTAGCTGGTCATGTAGCATATTTAAACAAAACGAAATAGCTGAGGGGTGATGATATTGGTCAACAGTATAAAAAAAGTTATTAAATCACTTGGTCCAGGAATGATTATCACCGCTTCGTTTATTGGCCCTGGCACGGTTACCACTATGACACAAGGTGGCGCAGGATTTGGATATAGCTTATTATGGGCTGTCGCTTTTTCAATTATAGCAACTATCGTCTTACAAGAAATGATCATCCGTTTGTCACTAGTGACAAGAGAAGGATTAGGAGAAGCCATCCAAGAATTATTTGCTCATAAAGTTGGAAAGCTGATTATTGTTTGGTTTACATTAATCGCAGTAGCCATTGGTTGTGCTGCTTACATAAGCGGCGATTTAATTGGCACATCACTTGGTGCTGCCTATCTATTAAATTTACCAGAGCATGTCGTAGCACCTGTCATAGGTATTATTATCTTACTTATTGGCTTATTTGGTAATTATAAATTTCTAGAAAAAGTCATGATTTTTCTGATGGTTATTATGGGGGTCATCTTTATAACAACCATGATTGTTATTAAACCTGATGTCATAGGTATCTTAAAAGGTATTTTTGTACCAACTATTCCTGATGGTTCTATTATTACTGTCATCGCATTAATTGGAACCACTGTAGTACCTTATAATTTCTTTATTCATTCAACGGCAGTACATGAACGTTTTAATGGTATCAGAGAACTTAAGTTTGCACGTTGGGATACAATCATTTCAATTACAGTAGGCGGTATTATTTCAGCTGCTATCTTGATTGCTGCTGCCACTTTAATACAAGGCGATGACGTCAAAAGTGTTATTCAACTTTTTGGCCCACTCAAACCTGTGTTAGGAGATGCAGCACCATTTGCAATTAGCATTGGACTGTTCGCAGCAGGACTTTCATCAGCAATTGCCTCGCCTACTGGTGCAGCTGCTACAATTAGTAGTTTATTAGGTTGGAAAGGTGGAATGGAAAGCAAAAAATATAAAGCTGTTTTCACGGTGATTATACTCGTTGGTATAACTACCTCTGCACTTGGATTTGAGCCATTGGAAGTATTATTAATAGCACAAGCACTAAATGGTATTATATTACCTATTGTAGCTATACTTATCTTTATTATTATCAACAAGCAAAATCTCATGGGACGATTTGCGAATACGATTTGGCTCAATATCATCGGACTCATTGTAGTATTAATCGTCACTTTTCTAGGATTTTATAGTTTAATTGATGCAATCACGAGTTTTATTTCTTAAAAATAAAGGGACGTATAGTGTTCAGTTAAAATAACTGAACACTATACGTCCTCTATTGATATCCATTACATTAAGCGTTTCTTACTAAATTTATTATATACCCATCTAATTAATAATGCTGCACTAATAAATAACCCAATATAACCAAATGTTTTAAATACAAAGTTCACGAGATCCACAAATCCAATGAAACTTAAGATAAAGGCTACAATTAATGAAATCGTTAATAGCGTCACATAGCCCTTACTACTTGGCTGTGTAAACCTACTTAAAAATGGATACAGCATACCAATACAACTATTAAAGATAACACCTATCATCACTGCAGACATAAATATACCAATATAGGGGTGAATATCGTTTGCTAATAATAACGTTGGAATATCTACGCTATTGGCATTTTGAATATTTGTCATCAAACCGCAAGTCATGATTAATAGCAAGATACTAAATGAAAGGCCGCCATAAAATGCGCCTCTACGTGCTGTTTTATGACTGATTGAATCGCTCCCCACTATCGTTAAAAAGCTGAAGCTGTTTCCAATTATCAACCCGCCATATACAATAGCATCCCACCACCATAACGAACTAGACGTTTTAGATGGTTTAATATATTGTTCTACGTCTGAAAACGGGATAGTTGGATTAATGATATTATAGCCAGCGATAATCAATACCGCGATAACTAAAAAAGGTGTAACAATGCTGAGTATGGTCATAATCTTATTAAATTTAAGTTGTAACACAACGAACAATAAAATAACTATA
This sequence comes from Staphylococcus sp. GDY8P120P, assembly GCF_017892065.1. NCBI lineage: Bacteria > Bacillati > Bacillota > Bacilli > Caryophanales > Staphylococcaceae > Staphylococcus > Staphylococcus sp. GDY8P120P. The sequence continues at coordinate 4,683 of NZ_JAESKI010000001.1, forward strand.
CCTAAAGAGCCGGTCCATACCGGGAGACCAAAGCCTTGATATAAAGCAGATCCTCCGCCTGCAACCATAACTACGGTTAATCCAAATAAAAAGAAAATCGTTAAATAATCAATGATTTTCCCCACATATTTACCAAAAATACTATTTAATGAAATTTCATATGTATTCGCATCTAATCGATAACCAATCTTTGAAATTTGTCTAGTTGCAAACGTCACGATAATCCCTGTGAAAATCACAGCAATGTACGCATAGTTACCATGATTAACGAAAAATTGTAATAGTTCTTGGCCTGTAGTAAACCCAGCGCCTACTATAAAACTAAGATAAGCTAGCGCAGTCTTAACTGCAGCTTTATTATCTTTACTCATTTATCATACATCCCCTTTAAATTTGATTAATTTATACTACTTATTAATTTTTCAATGTAAGCTTAACCATTATTAAAAATAATTAATCACTACCTACGAGGACAAACGTTAAAAGATAGTGCCGTATCAAAATCTAAAATAAATAAGGGCAAGACAGAAACCCTTTTTTTACAAAGGTTTCATTGTCCCGCCCCGGCAAGCATGATGAGGGTTAAAAAAATGAAGTCAGTACGTTTCCAATCCAATCATATACTGTTAACATCATATAAAAGGCTATGCGTTTTATTTATTTCAGCCTCTTAAACAATAATTACGTGTTTTTAAATAGCGCTTGTCTCTTCTAGATTTTTTCTTTTGTTTCTGGCGCCATACTCAATGATAGTATAAAACCAATAAATAATAGTGATGAAGAAAATATACATGGTTAGACTTAGCCCATAATTTGCTAAAATCATAGGGAAGAAAAATGTACTTAAAGTAGAAGCTAATCGGCTTACTGTAGTAGTAACCCCCCGCCGGTGCTTCGTACATGCGTTGGGAATAATTCATATGGATCAATCCATTGATGGCTCCCCATTGCTGTATTGAAAATGCCATATACAATAAATAGTACAAGTATAATTAAAAATGAAGTATTTCCTTCCGATACTATACCTAATGATAACAAAGCTAGCGCAGTAATCAAGAAGGGTTATATTAAAGTTGGTCTTCGGCCATATTTCTCCACTAAGTAAAGTGCAGGGAAAACGCCTATCAAATAAAACATATTGATAACTGCAGATCCTAAGTATTTTAGCGATCCTTCATGAAATCCAAATTGTGATAATATTTCCGGTATATAAGTTCCAATAGCAAATGTAGTCATAACTTGTAATGACCAAAATATAGAAACAAAAACTAAGCTACTTATCTCTGATAACGTCTAGAAAATAAGTAGCTTAAAATATTGCATTTTTATTCAATTATCATTTTAAAAGTTCAGAGTACTGCAGGTTAATGATACGCGCTTTACTTCAGTTCATTTAAAAGGTCTCAACGTCTGTAAATTGTGATAAGTAAAGTTGCTTATAGGGACCTTCATGTTGCATGAGTGCCTCATGGCTGCCTTCTTCTAATATCTGACCGTCTTTAATAAAGATAATACGGTCAACATCTTTAATCGTTGATAAACGATGGGCAATAATTAAAGATGTTCTATGTTCAGAAAGTTTTTTAAATGCTTTTTGTATCTTGTTTTCTGTTTCAATATCAAGCGCACTCGTCGCTTCATCTAAAATAATAATAGAGGGGTCTTTTAAAAACATTCTCGCAATCGATATACGTTGCTTTTGTCCGCCTGATAATTTTGTACCTCTTTCTCCTACGAGCGTATCAAGCCCAAATGGCAATTCATTGATAAAGTTTTCCAGTTGGGCGTGTCGGATTGCTTCCCATATTTGTGCTTCATCAGCCTCTAAATGTCCGTATACAATATTGTCTCTTAACGTGCCAGAAAATAAGAATACATCTTGCTGAACCACACCTATTTCTGAACGCAGAGATGCTAACCGAATAGATTGAATGCTTTGACCGTCAAATAAAATATCTCCTTCATCTACTTCGTAAAATCGAGGTAATAATGAACTAATCGTTGTCTTACCGCTGCCACTTGGTCCTACTAACGCAATTTTTTCACCTTGATAAATTGTTAAATTCATTTTATTTAGAATAGGTGTTTCTCCATAGCCAAATGATACATCCTTATATTGAATTGTTTTAGGTTTAGAAGGCATCTTGATAGCCTGCGGGTCGTCTTGTATTTCTGGGTCTATCGCCAAGATTTCTCTGAAATTATTGAACCCTGCAATGGCTTTTGGAAATAGCTCAATAATCATATTAATTTGTTCTAAAGGTTTAAATAAAACATTCGTAATCATAATAAATGCAACGATGCCCCCATAGCTCAAGTCACCATGCAATACGAAGTAACTGCCAACGATTAATACAATAACCAGTGTTAATTTTTGAGCAATGTGGCTAATCGTAACGTTCCATGACATATAATTATAAGCTTTTAATTTTGTGGCTCTAAAGTCATCATTAATACGATTAAATTTTTGTTGTTCGTGGCGCTCATTAGTGAATGCTTGAACTAATCTAATACCACCAACATTATCCGCTATTAATTCATTAAAACGGGATACATTCGCAAATAGTCCTTTAAACGCACGAGACATTTTTTGATTGAAATATATCGCTAATATAAAAACAATTGGCACTACACAGAATGTAATCAATGCTAATTTCACATCAATTGTCAACATAATGATAAATGCACCAATCAATGTCATAATAGATAAAAAGATATCCTCGGGGCCATGATGCGCCGCTTCTCCAATATCCATTAAATCATTGGTTAAGCGACCAATTAATTTCCCAGATTTTTGGTTATCAAAATACTTAAAGTTTAGTTTTTGAATATGACTATATAAATCATTACGCATATCACGTTCTATATTTGTACCTAACTTATGCCCCCAATAGGTTACAACAAACTTAAGTACTGATGCAATAGCAAAAACACCTAATAAAACCAACCCAAAAATCACAATGAGATTCCAATGATTTGTAGGTAACAAACGGTCTATATAAATACTTGTAATAAGTGGAAAAATTAATTCCAATAAACCTACTACAATAGCAGAACCAAAATCTATAAAAAACAACCCTTTATACGGCTTATAGTAATTCAAAAAAGCTTTCACAACATCCCACCTACTTTTAAATTTATAAACATTCATATGAAGTATATTATGGATTAAATGATAATTATTATCAATGAAATTTATTAAAATTTTATAAATGTGTAAAATCAAATATTCATACATTTTAAAAAACATTATATACGTTATACCAACCAAAAATAAAATAAGAGTGGCACAGACACCAAATATTCTAATTTGGTGACCAATACCACTCATATAAAAACATACCTTTATTATAAATAAACGACAATACTTTTACTTAAGAATGCACAATCATAGATTAACACGACTTTTATACACCAGAATAGGATGAAAATCCGCCGTCTACAGGTACTACAATACCAGTTACAAAACCACTCATATCATGATCCATTAACCAGTATAATGTGCCTAAGATGTCTTCAGGAACACCAAATCGATCCATTGGTGTTTGTGAAAGAATTTTTTGAGCACGTTCTGAATATGAACCATCTTCATTTCTGAGCAATGCTTTATTTTGATTTGTTTCGAAAAATCCTGGCGCAATCGCATTGACGCGTATTTGTCCCGCGAAATATGTGCTTAACCACTGTGTGAAGTTACTTACAGAAGCTTTTGCACCACTATACGCTGGAATTTTCGTCAACGGTGTAAATGCATTCATAGAAGAAATATTGATAATCGTGCCTTTTTCTGATGCCACTACATCTTTACCAAATACTTGTGATGGTAAAAATGTACCTGTATAGTTCAATTTAAAGACTTTGTCTATACCATCTTCTGTAAGGTCAAAGAATGTTTTATCACCTGCTTGATCATACATTTCATCATTTGTGGTCGCATCAGGATGATTTCCGCCTGCACCATTAATCAAAATAGTAATCGCACCAAATTGATCATTGTATGTTTGTTTTGCTTTCTCTAAAGCTTCTTTGTCTAACACGTCTGCTACTAAAGCGACCGTTTGTTGTCTATTTTGATCAATTTCGTCTTGTAATTGTACAATCTTATCTTCAGAGCGGCCTAATATACCTACATTCGCACCTTTTTCTACAAGTGCTTTTACAAATGTAGCGCCGATGACTCCCGTTGCCCCTGTAATAACAACATTCACATCTTTAAATTGTGTTGCCATTATTTTCTCACTCCTTCAATTAATCCATTTATATATGTGGCACCTAGTGCTCTATCGAATAATCCATAACCAGCCTTACCTGTTTCTCCCCAAATCATGCGTCCGTGATCTGGTCTGATTGTGCCTTTAAAATCAATATCTCTTAATGCTTCTGCTATCGCTTTCATATCTATAGAACCATTTTTGGATAAATGACCTGTTTCAACGAAAGAATATTCATCTAAACGTTTAACATTACGCATGTGTACAAAATGAATATGGTCGCCAAATGTTCGAATCATACTCGGTAAATCATTTTCTGCTAATGAACCTAATGACCCAGTACAGAAACAAATGCCGTTATGCGTATCATTATTAATTGATAATAGGCGTTCATAACTTTCCTTATTCTTTATGATACGTGGGATACCGAATATAGCCCAAGGCGGATCGTCCGGATGAATCGCCAGATCAACGTCATGTTCTATCGCAGTTGGCAACACAGCATCTAAGAAATATTTCAAGTTATCCCATAACTGTTCATCTGATGTTTCACGATATGCTGAAATAAGATGATTCATCTCTTTACGTGAGTAACTTTCGTCCCAACCTGGTAAATTTAAATTAGTTGTTAATGGGTCAATATCTTTAATTTGATCGTGGTTATAAATTAATGTATTTGAACCATCTGGCAACTCATAATCTAATTGTGAACGCGTCCAATCGAACACGGGCATAAAGTTGTAAGTTACTGTTTTAATACCATTTTCAGCAAGATTAATGAGCGAAGTCTTATAATTTTCAATTAATTCATCGCGCTTTTCTGTACCTAATTTGATTTCTTCACTTACAGGTAAACTTTCTACAACTTCAAATTTCAAACCTGCATCTTCAATCGATTGTTTTAATGCTGCAATTCTCTCTTTAGTCCAAACCTCTCCAACAGGAATGTCATAAATAGCTGAAACAATGTGTTTCATATCTGGAATTTGTCTAATGTTATTTAATGTTACTGGGTCATCTTCTCCATACCAACGAAATGATAATTCCATCATTATACCTCCTCAACGCCTTCAATTTTAAATAAGTTTACTGCATTGTTATAACAAATATCTTTCAATATTTTAGTTATTGTGTCATCTGACAGTTGAATTTCACCTTTTTCAATCTTATCTCCTAAGAAATTGCATAAAATTCTTCTGAAATACTCATGTCGTGTATATGAGATCATGCTGCGTGAATCAGTGAGCATACCAACAAATTTAGATAATAAACCAACGTTAGCGTAATCTACTAAATGTTGTTCCATACCTTCTTTAGTGTCGTTAAACCACCATGCTGCACCAAGTTGAACCTTATGACTGCTATTTGTAAAGTTACCTGCTGTTGCTTGAACCATTAAATGGTCATTTCCATTATTAGGATAAATAATCGTATCCGATAAAGCTTGGTTTTGTTCAAGATGATCAAGTAATGCATTTAATTTTTTGGCGCTTAGTTGTTCACCTACACTGTCAAAACCGCTATCTGGCCCTGTAATACCAAACATATTCGAATTATTATTTCTTGTTGGTCCAAGGTGGAATTGTACAACCCAACCTAACTCTTCATATACTTTACTAATTTCAGTTAAAATATAACCTGCTAATTCATATTGTTCTGTTTCAGATACTTGCTCGCCACGTTTTAATGCATCATATACCGCATTAGCATCTTTAGCAGATGCTGTAACTAATGGCGTCTTTTCAAAACTTTGATCAGAACTACGTGCACCTTGTCTATCAAAATAATGAACACGTGCTTTTAATGCGTCAATATAAGTACTTAAATCTTTAATATCACAATCTGTTGTTTCATCTAGTTGATTAATTTTTGTATTAATAGAATCTTGATTTAAGAAAACATAACTATCTGGTCTAAAAGTAGGTATAACTTTAAACGTCACCTTGTCGTCTTCATTTAGCAACTTATGATATTTCAAATCATCGCATGGATCATCTGTGGTACAAACGACTTTAACGTTACTTTGTTTAATTAAACTTTGCGGCGTGTGTGAAGGTTTTGCCAGTTTTTTATTAAGTGATTTGTACAATTTTTTGACGTTCACTTTATCCAAATCTGTGTCTTCGTCGAAATAACGTTTTAGCTCAAGTGCACACCAATGATACATTGGGTTCACAATAGCGTAAGGTAACATATGCATAAATGCTTTGAATTTATCAAAATCATCAACAGTACCTGTAATGAATGCCTCTTCAATGCCATAAGCTCTCATTAAACGCCATTTATAATGGTCGCCACCTAGCCATAATTGTGTGATATTGTCGTAATTTTTATTTTCATAAATTTCTTTCGGATCTAGATGACAGTGAAAATCATAAATAGGTAAATCTTTAACTTTTTGGTATAACTTAACTGCTGTTTTATTATTTAATAAAAAATTGTCATTAATTAAAGTCATAACTTTGCCCCTTTTCTATAATCCTAATAATTTTGGAAGGAATAATGATAATTGTGGAATAAATGTGATAATAAGCATTAAAATAATTAGTGCTCCAAAATAAGGAACTAAATATTTAAATACTGATTCTACACGAACGCCACCTACGCTTGCTCCCACAAACAGTGCACTACCCACAGGTGGTGTGATATTACCAATACATAAATTGAAAGCAATAATAATACCAAAATGTATTGGGTCAAGTCCTAACACTTCTGAAATCGGTAAGAAGATTGGTGTAAATATAAGTACAGCTGGCGTGATGTCCATAAATGTACCAATCACTAATAAAATAACGTTGATTAATAATAGAAGTGCAATCGGATTGTCTGTCATTGAAATAATACCGTTAGATATTGCTTCTGGTAGTCCTGTATAACTCATAACAAGTGAAAACAATGCAGAAGCGGTTATTAAAAATAAAATCATACCGCTAATTTCTGCTGTTTCTTTGATAACATTTGAAAGTTGCTTTATTTTCAAACTCTTATAAATAAGCGACAACACTACAGAATATAAAACTGCTACTGCAGCGCCTTCCGTAGCTGTAAAGATACCAGATACAATACCTCCTATAACAACTACGATTAAAAATAAACTTGGCAACGCATCAAGTGTTAGGAATAATTTATCTTTCCAACTTATTTTTTCTGACACTTTATAGCCTTGTTTTTTTGCCATAAAATAAGCGACAATCATACAAGCAATACCCCATAAAATACCAGGGATATAACCTGCGATAAATAGTGCAGCAATAGATGTACCACCGCTGACTAATGAATATACAATCAATAGCGAACTCGGTGGAATCATTAAACCTGATGGTGCAGATGCAATATTTGCTGCTGCGGAATATTCTTTTTTATAGCCTTGCGTTTTTTCCATCGGGCCCATGATACGTCCCATCGCTGCGGCTGCAGCAACACTTGAACCAGAAATAGAACCAAACAGCATATTCCCCACAATATTGGTATGCGCTAATGAACCCGGTAATCGCCCTACTAAAACTTTAGCAAAATTCACTAATCTAAATGCGATGCCTCCGTTATTCATAATGATGCCTGCTAATACAAATAGGGGTATGGCTAACATTGTAAAATCATCAATCCCTGTCACCATCCGCTGTGCGGCAGTCACAATTGTGACATCAAATGGCAGTATTAATAATAAAGTGATAATTGAACTTAAAATAATCGAAAGTGCAATAGGCAGCCCCATAATCAGAAAGACGAAGAACGTGATGAACAAAACTAACCCTGCAGTTGTCGTCATAAACCATCACCGCCTTCAACCTCATTACCTTCTTGAACTAATTCCTCTTTGTTCAATAAATTGTAAAATGCATAGAAAATGATAAATATACCCGACACTGGTAACGCACCATACATCAATGCCATCGATAAACCTGTAGATGGCGCGATCTGAGACCAAGTTAATTTCACAACTTCAAATCCGCCCCAGATCATAAGTATAATCGCGACGATAATTAAGATAACGTCTGACATTTTCTCTAAAATAACTTGTGCTTTCTCAGGTAATTTCTCTCTCATAAACACGATAGCAATATGTTGTTTAATTCCAAATACATAACTTGCACTCAATAAGCCAAACCAAATTAACAAGAATCTAACAATCTCTTCACTCGTTGTACTGGGTGTGTTAAATATAAATCGCGTTGCCACTTGATAAATGGATAAAATCACCATTACAAAAAGCGAGATACCTGCCAACGTCAACAGCAATCTATCAATGATTTGCTTTGCTTTCTTCATAGCGTTGTTCCTCCTTCTCGATTAATTTATAATCCTCTTTTGTGTCTGGATTATTTTTAAATTCATCTTGAAGTGGTTTAGAAGTCGCTTTAAATGATGTTTTATCTACATCATGAAATTGCACTCCCATTTTTTCTTTAGCTGTTTTCTTGGCGTTTTTTACTTCCTTATCCCAAATCACTTCATGCTTTTTAGTAGAATAATCAGCAGCCTCTTCTAACCATTTTTGTTGTTGTTTTGTCAAACTGTCGTAGGTTTCTTTATTCATGATTAAAATATCCGGTACGGTTGCATGTTCTGTATAATAATAATTTTTAGCAACTTCACCATGGTTATTAGTCGTTAAGGCTGTTTCATTATTCTCTGCTGCATCAATCACGCCTGACTGCATGGCTGTATAAACTTCGCCAAAATCCATTGGCGTAGGCGTGCCACCTAATGACTTGATTAAATCAACACTTGTTTTCCCTGGTTGAACTCGTACCTTCAACCCTTTCAAGTCTGTGTTGTCTTTAATTTTTTTATCTTTGGTATAAATATTACGCATACCTGCATCATAATAAGTGATACCTAAAAACCCTTGATCATCTGTGGATTTAAAAAACGCATCTTGTACGTTCTTCTGCTTCATCACATGGCGATAATTATCTTCAGATTCAAATAAATATGGCATATTAAATAGTGAGTATGTCGGTGAAAAGCTTTCGAGTGCGCCTGCTGATACTTTTGTCATTTGTATAGCATTGGTTTGGGTCATTTCAATCGCTTCACGTTCGCTGCCGAGTTGGCCGTTGGGGTAAATATTCACTTTAATTTGACCATGTGACTTTTTTTCTAATCTCTCTTTAAATATCTTTAATGATTTATGCACAGGATGCTCAGTTGGTTGATTATGTGCTAACATAATTTCTTTTTGCTTATCTTTAGCTTTAACATCCCCATTTGTTAATATCATCGATGCCATCCCAATCATAAAGAATGCGCTTACAAGTAGAAATAAAATTTTTTTCATAAAGATAATGCCCCTTGTATTGCAATTTTTATCGTTTTAACGCTCCAAAATGTGTTGATAAATTAAACACATCACTTTCTTGTACGTTGAGTGCATCTTCATTTGTCGTATGCTGTAGGACTGAACATTTCGTTGCAAAGTCAACCGTTTCTCCTAGTTGCCACCCTTTATTCAATCCATGTAAAACACCCGCCATAAATGCGTCTCCTGCGCCAATACGGTTTAATACAGTATATGCATATGCTTGACTTTCGATATAATCGTCCTTTGTAAGGATAATACCTTGTAAGGTACTTTGTTCAATATTTCTATTACTTGAAGCCATCAACGCAATATCATATTGCGATTGAATCGTCTTTGCACAAGTTTTCATATCGTCATCTAAAGCATTGGTTTCAAGCAAATGTGTAGCATCCTTTTTCCCAAAAAATAGTACATCAACTAAAGGTAAAATTGACTTAATAACTGGAACTGCTTCTTCTTTATCCCACAAATTGCTTCTAAAATTAATATCAAATACGATTTTAACGCCCTTTTCTTTCAAATGTGCTAATACATCAACAATCTGACGACGTATCGCTTTATTTACAGCTAATGTAATACCTGTAAATACAAAATAGTCACCATTTTGAGCGTTAATATCATTCATGACACTGGCACCATGTTCAGCAAATGTTGAATGTTCCCTATCGTAAATGACTTTACCACTGCGAAAACCAAAACTTTCTTCCATATAATAAGTGCCTACCCGGCCGTTATTATATTTGATAAATGATGTTCCCACACGTGTTTGAAACATTTTTTGCAAAGCTAAGTGACCAAGTGCATGATTAGGTAATACTGTTAATATTTCAGTAGGATGACCAAATTGTGCTAACGTTACAAGTGCGTTTAATTCTGCGCCACCCACGTTTACTTTAAACGTGCCTGCGTCTTTCAATTGTTCGTAATCAGGTGGCGTATAACGTAACAACACTTCACCAAACCCATAAACTGTCATTGTTATACCTCGCTTTTTATTTCTGAAATATAGCTTTCTAGAGCCTCTTTACCTTCTTGTTGATAAATTTTTGTGATTTCACTACCTATACCCACTGCAAAACTTCCAGCATCTAACCATTCTTTGTGATTCGCTTTTCCTACGCCACCCGTCGGTACAATTTCAATTTGTGGTAACGGCCCTTTAAAATCTTTAATAGACTTAGGCGTAAATTGAGTAGCAGGGAATAATTTAAGCACTTTGCATCCATATCTTAATGATTCGACCATTTCTTTGACTGTCATACATCCAGGAATATATGGTACATCATACAAATTGGCAATTTTAGCTGTTTCTTTATCAAAACTAGGGCTTACAATAAATTTTGCCCCGTTTAAAATAGCAGTCCGCGCAGAAACACTATCTAATACTGTACCAGCGCCTATCAATGCGTCTTCTCTTTTTGATAATTTAGCTATTATGTCCATAGCATTAGGCGTCGTTAATGTTACTTCGATAATATGAAGCCCCTTATCTATAATTGTATGCGCAATATCCAAAAACGATGCTGCATCATCCGTGCGCATCACGGCAATATGCTGACCTTGTTGAATTTCTTTCATTGTGTTAATTGAATCCATCTCTTCAACCCCTCATAATTATATGATTTACAATACTATTTCAAAATAACAACGTTGTTATTATCATACAAAAAAATATTGTAATGCTTATCTCTATGGTATAATTAATTCGAATTTAAATCAATCAATTTCAAGGAGAAATTTTATGGCTGTAACTTTAAAAGACGTTGCTGAAGCCTGTGGAGTCAGTTATTCCACAGTTAGTAAAGCACTTAAAAATTCTCATCTCGTTAAAACCAAAACAAAAAGCATGATTCAGCAAAAAGCACTCGAAATGAATTATATCCCTAATCATTCAGCAAGAGCACTCGTATCTAAGAAAAGTGGCACAATTGGATTAATATGGCCTTCTGTTGATCGTGTAGCAGTTACTCATCTGATTTCAGAAATAAATCATGCGATTAAAGATTTAGGTTATGTCATGTTTGTTTCAATAGATGACGTTGCTGCAGCCTCAAAGAAATTTGTGGAATTCGGTTGTGATGGTATCGTCATTTTTGATGAGGGAGATGCTACAAATTTATCTCCAGAAATTTATAATAATGTGCCTGTGGTAGCTTATGGTGTTAATCGCGATATTCCTTATCCAATGATTAATGTAAATCATTCAGAAGCGATGATTATGGCAATTAAAGCACTCGTAAACCAAGGCGTAAATTCCATTGACTATATTGGTGATATACATACAAGCGATACACGTCAAATTGCTAAAAAAGAAACTATTACACAGTACTGTGAAAAACACCATATCGCTTATCGTATCATTGATTCTACAAGCTTGAACGCTATCGAAACTGAATCTTCCGTTAAACATTTTTTACAGTATAACGATCTTGCTCAAGGTGTAATTTGTGGTAGTTATGACATCACAGTCGGAACCATTAATGCACTTGGTCCAAACGACCACCCTATTTTGTATTCTTATGATAATATTCCACAAATTAAAAAATTAGATTATCCTGTCAATGCTATTGGGGTCCCAACGACAGAAATTGCACAGAGTATTGTAGATACTTTAGATAAAATAATCAAAAACGAAGAGACTCAATCAACTTACCATCTTCATCCCAAAATTCAAAAAAACATATAGACATAAATATGCCCAAACCTTAGTATTGCGGTTTGGGCATGTTTATGTGTTTGATTGATGTTTGACAAGAGGGCTACTTTTTATCATTAACCTACTTGATATAGAAGATAAGCTTAATGTATAAATATAGATACTCAATATATTATAATAAGAATAGGGAGTTCTTATTTAAGTGAATGAATGGGGAGAATTATGTTATTCTAGATAAATTTATTATGAGTTCTGAATTATGAAACGCAATTATGCTCGCTACTTTGGCGTTAGGGATTATCATTAACATATTAACTTTTTCTCTTCTATCAATTAATAATAACCAGTACGCATAACCCTCTATACATCTATTATATTACGCATATCGTCATGATTAAAATACATAGTTGGAATATATCGTATTCTACCACGGAATACATTTTAACTATAATGCGTTCAAGTTTTATTAACGCATTTTATTTTGTTTCTTTTAAAAAATTAATCCATTCATGCGTTACATAATTCATATAACTATCTTTTTTCCAAATAATACCTAAATTCCATGACACATCAGCGCCCTTAATGTCTAAGCCTACAACATCATCATTCAAAATATTTACAATACTTTCTGGTAATATACTGACACCGATACCATCACGAATCATATTTTCAATAAATGTAATTTGTGACATTTTCGCTACTGTTTTAGGATGAAATCCAACTTTTCTGCAGCTTTCAATAATTTGATCCTTTAAATAGTAGTCATCATGAAACATAATAAAACGTTCATTTTTTAAATCACCTAAGTAGACCGATGATTGTTTGGCAATTTCAGACTGCTTATCTACTACTAATAATAATTTTTCATTGTATAAAGGGACAGCGTGATAAACATCATCATCTACGGGTAACGTTGTGATACCTACGTCAATCTCATCATTATTTAAATATAATTCAACTGCTTTACCGCCCCCTTCAATGACTTCATAAGTCACATTGGGGTATTTATTATGAAATTGATTCAAGCTTTCTGTAAAAAGCCTTACATTCATAATCGCTGATATCCCAACTCTAATATGACCTCTTTCTAAATTTGTTACATCTCCCATTTCTAAAGATAAATCATCTAAGACGGCTAATGCTTCTACACATTTATCATAAAATATTTGGCCGATATCCGTTAAAATAATGTGTTTTTTTCTTCTATCAAACAAGGTAATGTTGAATTCATTTTCAATACTTTTAATATTTTTACTGATTGTAGATTGCGCAATATATAAATGTTCAGATGCTTGGGTCATCCCACCATTTTTCACAACTTCTACAAAATATTTCATTTGCTTAATTTCCATTTTTAACCCCTCTGAATCGCTCTATAATCGTTTGCATACGTAATTATTTCAAAGCTTCCATTGCTGTTTTTGTTGCCATTTGAATCACTTTATCATTAGGTTTTGCATCTTTGCCATCTTTTTTCGTATAAATAGCAAGCACAATCGGCTCTTTTTGGTTTTTAGGATATATAAAAGCCAAATCATTGCGCGTACCATAAGTTAAACCTTGACCACTTTTGTCACCTACTACGGCTTGTTTAGATACACCAGCCTTAATTAAAGTATCGCCCGTTTCATTATGAATCATCACATTTTTTAATAAATTACGATTAGCTTTACTCATATCTTCATTCGTTAAAATGTGTTTTAATGTCATTGCCGCAGCTTTAGGCGTTGTAGTATCTGCAGTACTTGTTGGATCATATAAATTTAATTCGGGTTCTAATCTTTGCGGATTTGATATATTATCTTCGAGTTGTTTTAATTCTTCATGAAAACCCTTGATGCCACCAATTTCATTAATAATTTTATTATTAGCTGTATTATCACTTTGTAGCATAGATGCTTGGATTAATGCTTTTAAAGTCATCTGACTACCTACATATTTTTCAGTTACAGGTGAGTTTGCTACAATATCATCTTTCTTTATATCTATTTTTTTATTTAGTGTTGAGGTAGCAGTGTTTTGTAATAATATCCCGCTGGCGATTGCTTTATATGTAGATGCAAATGCAAATCGTTCATCTGAGCGATGTTGTATGTGTTTGCCATTAGCTGTATTTACACCATAGACCCCTACGATTGTATCATTGTCTTGTTCAATTTGCTCAAATGTCTTTGCTGAAGCAGTATTCCCCGTTAAAATGAGCAACATGAACCCAACCAATATACTTAAACATAATTTCCTCATTTTTTATTCTCCCCTTTTCCTATATATGATTGCTATGTCTTTACTTAAGTTTAACTATAATCATAAATATTATAAAATACAATTATCTTATAAAAGGAACTCATAAAACGTACAAATGGAGATAGATTAGAAATCTACCACGTCTATTTAATTTTTCTATTAAAGTCATTATAAGCGCCTTTTAATAAAATCCGCCTAAAATTCAAAGCACTTCATGCACATGTGTTTTTCAATCCATCGTCCTTATCATATTTAAAGCTGGGACATGTATACATGCCCCAGCCCCATATTGCTAACTGTATTGAGTCGTCTGAGTTCGATTGACTCATAAAACGTCTTGTTGATAACAATAATTAGACACTATTATCAAAACACGTCACGTTTTATAAATACCAGTTACAGTTATTGACCAATTGTCATTTCCATTAAGTTATCGTTTTGATCAAAGAAAGCAGTATAAGAGCCATTATTAGTATCATAAGTTACAAATGTGCCATCGCCGTTACCTAATTTACCTTCTTCAGTTATTTCGTTAGATGTATGTGCTTTTTTAAAAGTATCTTTAGAAACTGAGTCAGGTTTAGTAAAGAAAGTGATTTGTACTACTTCATTTGCGCTATTAAATTCTACTGTCGTATCATAAACTTTCTTGTTATGATCAAACTCTTCTTTGGCTCCTGTATCAACTTTATAACCATTGATTGAGACGTTATCATATTTCAAAGCACGTACAAAGTTATAATCTTGAGTGAATGAAGGATCATATGTGGTATAACCTTCATAATTGTACCATGGTGTTTCGGCTTTTAAATTAACGTCACTTTCACTGCTGGCACCACTTGCGCCACCTTCACCGTGACCCCATTTTTGAACCTGTTCTGCTGCTTGCACGTTCGGACTACTCGTGGCAACATATGCTGCTGAAGAACCTAAGACAAGTGTGGATACAACGACTGTTGACGAAAGTATCTTTACTACTTTATACATAATCAATTCCTCCTTATTCGTAGTCTCTCAAATGCAAAGTGTAATTATTCACCTTAATCATACACCTATCATTTATATTTGCAAGCAAAAAATACCCTCTTTTTCTTATATACTTAAACAATCCTTTAGAAAGCGCTTTATTGTAATGGGGATTGTTTTGTTTTAGAATTAAATTTATGATTAAAAATATTTCAATTAGTGGAATTCATTGTAGGCATTTGTGGTTTAATTATGGTGTTGATATTAAATATGTTACTAGGCCTATTTTAACTACAGCATTTCAATCAATTCCTATATAGTTAAGGCGAAATTTTACTGATATGCTACTTAATCTGGTAAAGTTACATAAATAAGTATTTTAGAAAGGATGATTTATAATGCGTTATATTTTACAAGTTGATTTTCCTATTGATGGCCCTTTTGGAGAAGAGATGGCAACCCAATTCTCTGATTTAGCAAAGTCTATTAACGAAGAACCAGGATTTTTATGGAAAATATGGACTGAAAATGAGGCAACCAAAGAAGCTGGCGGCATATATGCATTTGATAGTTACGAAAATGCAGAAAACTACTTAAACATGCATAGTGAACGTCTTAAATCTATGGGTGTGCCAAACGTAAATGCAAAAATTCTAGCTACCAATGATGTGCTCACTCAAATAACGCATGGTCGCTTAGATTAAATCAATGAATCTATATAATCAAATAAGCCTTTCATATCAATCAATATTTTGATATGAAAGGCTTATTATATTTATATATTGACTATCCAATTTTGATAATTAAAATATTTTCCAACGGTATTTCTAATATAGTTGCGCCATTTCTTTTAAGAAATCTTGATACGTAATTTTATTTTGAGATAGACGCGCAACAAGCATATATATCTTCTCATTTTGAGTAAATTCATTTTTGTACAAATATGATTCTTTTTCTGCCTCATTTGCTAAAGGGTGTTGGATGTTTCCCCTTTTTGAAAAAGCTTCGTAATAACGCAAACCAAACAAGCGTTGAGAATAACCATCAATATGAATGCCATCTGGATTTGCTGTTAATCCTTCCGCTGTGACATAAAAACATTGTGCATTTTTATTGGCTACACTTTTAATGATTTCGTTAATTTCTTGATATTCTGTTGCACTCGCACCAAACCCATCTTGTCCTAAAAATTCTCCTAATAAGCCCATCACAAAAGTAAGTTGCGGTTTATGAAGCGCTTCTCTAAAATACGTAATTAAATGCATTAATTTCGTTTCATATGTTTGAAATTGCTTATTTTGGCTATCACTTTCCCCTTGATGCCATAACACACCCATCAGGTCAGATGTTTCCATTGCGAATCGGGCTTCACTTAACGCATGACGTGTCAATGCGCCATTATCTTCCCAATCATCAATAGAAGTACCTCCATCTGCACATGGTATTAAACCAATAGTTTCATTGGGATGATTATCTAACCACATCTTTGCAAAAGATGCAGCCGGCCCTATACCAGCAACAGAACGGTCGCTATGTATTGGTTCTTCCATCATCTGCCATCTACCATTTCTTAATACAAAAATACGCTCATCTATAATAGGCTTCACACTATTTAAAAAACCACGACCTGCCATATTTGATTGCCCAATAAGTAAAATTGATTTCATAATTTCACTTCCTAGCTAAGTTTTCTTCTGCTTCCTATTAATTTATCTAAAATAATGCTTATCTTATTATAATGCTAGTATTTTTATTTGTCTTTCAATAACAGTACATTATTATTAATCCTTTTTAATCTAGGACCTCTCATAAATCGATGATTTGTTATAATTTTTAGCGCGGATTTAATAAATGGAACATTTTCCATTACGATTCTATTGTGAGTTTTCAAACTTGTATTAATTATAATATTATTATTGCATTGCTTACTGTCTAATAATTGATGTAATTCTAACAAATCTTCAAATTGTTCATCATTAACTCCTGTATAAAAATAAATATTAGTATTAGTAAAATTTTCTTCGATATATAGATCTTGGTTAAAAAATATATTTTCAAAGTAATCTTCTTTTTCTTCGTAGTTCAAATGAAAATAGCCTTAATATCAATCATTTAAAATGTTGTTTTTTTAAAGAGCCATTTTTCATTGATGAAGAAGTATATCATTCTTATACAAGAATAAGCATCTTAGTTCTTGTAATCATGTCGCATTTGTAGTTCTTATACATGAACCTTAGCTTATATAGTCCACTTAAACTCCGTCATTTTTACATAAATTTCTAATCCTTGTACGCTTTTTACTTAGTCATCTTGCTTTCTTGTTTACGTAACGAAATCACTTAAAAAAATGTGATCCTTGTCTTGGTTTCTTATTTCAATTTAATCATCTAATAAATGATAAAATTGTTCAACCGCTTCTTTATTATATAATTCTGGATCAAACTTAGCATAATCAGGCGTTTCACCACTGATAAACTGTTGTATGCTTGCTTGTAGTGATTCAGAATCATTGAAACTAAGCATGCCGTATTTACCATAATCAAGTACATATTGATTAGCTGGTATATCTGAAGCAAGGATATCAATGCCTACTGTCAGGGCCTCTAATAGGACCATTGATTGGCCTTCATAATAAGATGGTAAGACAAATAATTCACAATCTTTCATAATATTAAATGGATTTCTTTTTTGCCCCATTAAAAATACGTGTTCTGACAAATTCAATGACTCTATTAACTTGTTAAGCTGATGTTTAAGCGGGCCATCGCCTAAAATATACAGTCTAGCATTCGGATTGGCTTCTACGATACCACTAAATGCTTTAATTAAATTATCAAATCCTTTTTCAGGTGATAATCTGCCCATCGTCATTACTTTATAATCATTTTTATGGAAAGGCACACTAGTAATTTGCTTATCTTGTTCCCTAACGATGACACGTTCTCCGTTTTTCATAAAGATATCATTGTCTTCATTAATCGAATTATAAATTCTATCTAAATTAATCGTATTCATTGAAGCATTAAATTTATTAATTGTTTTTCTAGTTGCTATTTTTTTAATATTTTCTTGTTTCGTAACTTCAGAAACACTTACAAGCTTATCATAATAAGGATATAAGGACATAACGCCTTTTAAATTAGTGTAATGCGGTCTCACGCCATTTACTTTACGTTCCATGTCCATTTTCATATCACTATGCAAGTATATTAACTTTCGTTTAGCGTTACTTGCTAATAATAATTCTGACCAGAACATGGCATAGCCACTAAAGTCAATGACTACATCAAACTCTGAATTACCAAATACTTTCCTAAATTCACGCTCATACAATTCATTAGGGTAGATTTTTTCTTCAATTTTAGATTTAATACCTCGATTACGTACTAAAAGGTTACGATAATATTCCATAGTAGTAGCTAGTAACGGACCTTTTCTTAAAATAACCCTAACATTTTCATTTAAACTCTTAAGGTTATCCACGACGTCCTTATTTCTATTGAAACCTAAGTAAATTGTAATATCATACCTATCATAATCCACGTTTTCTAATAAATTCATCATGGATGTCGTTATACCATTTGGTTTCATGCCACCAGGGTAAATTAATAATCGTTCTTTTCGATTTTGTTGTTTTTCTTTGTGCTGTTGGGTTGTATTAAATACTTTGTTAACTACACGCTCTGTAACATGACCATCATCATAATTAGCAAACTTTTGTTGATAGGCACGATAATTATCATTATATTGAGTCAATATATTTTGTTGGTGGTTCACTGTATCTACCAATGTTTCTATTGAATGTACGCTAGGCCCTGGCAAACTATCAACCGGTAGATAGAAGCCTCTGTTTTCCTCATAGTCTTCATAATCTGGCGTATAGAAAATAATCGGTTTATTAGTAACTAAATAATCAAAAAAGATGCTCGAATAATCTGTTACCAATAAATCAACAATACTTAATAGCTCATTTGTATCAAAGGTATCATTTACTAGATATTTTTTTAACTTCTTATTGCCTTCTGCTTTCCTATAAATGAATGGATGCACTTTTAACAGTACTTGATAGTCTGTTTTTTTATTTAATACTTCTATCATTTCTTCCATTTCTTCAATATTATCTTCTGGCGTGCTTACAGTATGACCGCGCCACGTAGGTGAGCATAATAATATAGGTGCATTCGTCATTTTAAGGCCTTGCTTTTTCAATTTTTGAATAACTGTTTCAGATTGTGCTTTTAGCGTTGCATCAATTCTAGGGTATCCTATTTCTAAAATTGCATCGTCATTTAACTCTTCTAATTTAAACGCTTTTTTAAAAATATCAGTAGTATGTTGATTAGGTGAAATAATGTAATCAGAACTCAAGAAATTCCTAATAGTATTTTGAGATTCTAATAAATTATCTTTGATATCCAATCCCATTGACTTTAACGGTGTGCCGTGCCAAGTATTCACATAAACTTGATTTGGTTTTTTCGTGAAATATGTAGGGAATGTTGCATTATTAATGAGATATTTACACTTAGCTAAATAATGTAAATAATCATCACTTTCTTTAACAATAAACTTTACGTTTTTATATTTATTAAACTTTTTTGAATATGCCTTTTGCATTTTTTGAGATGCAACGACCCAAATATGTATATATTTTTGATAGGCTTGGTGTTCCATTAAATATTTAAAAATAGCGTACGGACTATCTGTCATACTTTGTCCGTCTCTAACTTGATATAAAATATGATTTTCATCTACTTCGATTGTTTTATATAAATTGGCATAATGCATAATATTTTTGGTGTATTTGCTTCTTAATTGTAATTTTAATGGTTCTAAAACAAATTTTAATTTTCTTTTTCCTTGATTTAATACAAACTTTTTAGCTTTCCCTGCCATGATTCCACCTCATCATTTATTTATCTGTTTTTGAGTAATTAATATATTCTGTTAAGCCTGATACAATATCATATTTAGGTTTAAAGCCCAGCGCTTCTAAACCTTTAATTTCAGCACATGAATGCTTGATATCGCCACTTCTTGGCTCAGCAAATTGATAGCTAATAGACTTATTATAAATCAATTTGAATTTTTCAAAAATTTGTAGCAATGATATTTGTGTACCGGTAGCTAGATTATATATTTTACCATTTGACGCTTCATTATCAATAACGATTGCCACTGCTTGTACTAAATCCTTTATGTAGACAAAGTCTCTAGTTTGCTCACCGTCTCCAAAAATGTAAAGGGTTCATCGTTTTTAAATTTTTTATCCATAATTGATAGAACGCCAGAATATGGAGAGCTTGGATCTTGTCTAGGACCATAAACATTAAAGAATCTTAATGCAGTTGTTGGTAAATCATATAATTTATTATAAAGTTTTGCATATTGTTCCCCAGCATACTTTTCTATAGCATATGGTGATTCAGGATCAATAAATGTTTCAATCTGTTTTGGTAATTCATCTGTATTACCGTATACAGCCGCAGATGAAGCGAAAATAAATTTTTTTAACTTAGCATTATATTGACGATTTGCTTCTAAAAGATTTAATGTACTATCTATATTAATAGATTGCGAGTTTATAGGATTATTTATTGTTTCTACAACACTAACTACTGCTGCTAAATGAATGACAATATCAAATTGTTTCTGCTTTATAAGTTCTGTCACGAAAGATTTGTGCATCACATCTTCTTCAATAAAGTGTGCGTCATCTATAAAATCAACATTTGAACGATGGCCTGTACTTAAATTATCTAATATAAAGACTTCGTTATCATTAATAAAATACGCCGCTAAGTGAGAACCGATAAACCCAGCACCGCCAGTAATTAGAATTTTCATTTGTTCACTCTCCTACTTTCTCGTTTTATTATACATTGCACTGTTTTGATTAATCGAAAAAATTATAACACATATTCTTTAAAAAAGTTATTAATTAAATAAAATAATTACAAGCATGTGATAAACAATATATGACAATATATTGTTTATTTCGTATTTTCTTATTTAAGTTCAAGTTTAACAAGTTTGCATTACAAATCAAAAGAAAAAGAGGTAAAATTGTAATAATAATTGAACAAAAACACGATTAACTCATGTATTTGTGTCGGTGCTTACGAATTAAACTAAGTAATATCAATATACAAATCATCATAAACAGGGTAAACGCACCGCTTATAATAAAAGTTTTATAATTCGTTAATGGGGTCACAACCACGCTCGGGGGTTTCATATCGCTTGTTAAATAGTGTCTATCTGGGTCAAGTACAGTTATCAAGATTTCAAAGCGCACTGGCTTATCTTTTTCTACTACATCTTTTAATGGGTGTTCGACTTTATACCATCTTCCATTTATATAATGCATCCCTTTTGAAAGCACTTCTTTATATTGATATCGTTCATATACTCTATCCAATAAAGCATTACCTATCACGTGACGCTTATACTCAGAATCATCCACGTCCCAATGTCCAACGCCCAACAACACCTGCACAATTCGAAAACCACCTTTTTGGACAGTAGCAGTATAATTATATGCAGCATGTCCACTTGAACCAGTCTTTAACCCGTCTGTGCCTGGATATTCATGTACATCCCCTTTTAATGAATGGAGATATGTGTGAAACTGTTCTTCTAATTCAGTGTTCGGTTTACTAACATAAGTCGCATGTTTCGTATATTTTGTTATGTTAGGGTAGGTATTCATCATATAATATGCTAATTTTGCAAAATCTCTAGAAGTTGAAATATTATCTTCATTTAAAGCAAATCCTGTAGGCAAATATTGTTTACCAACTATTGCATTTTCAGCGCCAAATGGGTTTGTAAAATAAGTATTTCTCATACCTAAATCTTTAGCACGTTGATTCATGCCTTTTACAAACTGACGCATGTCAGGCTCTACTTGTTGCATTAGCATGCGCGTAGCTACATTAGAACTAGGCACAATCGTAAGATAAATAAGTTCTTCAACACTGTAAACTGCACCTTTTTGCATTTTATTATTACTTAACAAAGGGTGTTGACTAAACACTTCATCATCTACGGTAACAGTGATCTTTTTGTCTAAAGGTAATGTGCCTTCTTTAATTTTATCTAATACAAATGTCAAAGTCATTAGCTTAGACATACTTGCTAAAGGCCATTTCCGATCAATGTTTTCTTCCCATAAAATTCTACCAGTATGATTATCTGCGACAATGCTTCCTTTAGGTTGATAAAATGAACTCATTTCGATGCCGTAAGACTTTGTGACATCAATAGAGGTTTCTGCATGCATTTGCGAGGGAAATATAAAAATATTAATTAAACATAATAGAATAAAAAAACGTTTCATTGTAATATATCCTTATAAGTATAAAATAATACATATATTATACTATAGAGATCTACAATAAAACGCTCATTCATTTTACTATAAACTTTCAAAATTTTACTGCTTATTATATACAATCATTATAGACACAGTTTCTTTTTCTGACGCTTTTGATAAAAATAATTAGCAACAACAATATCAACGATAGCTACACCAACAGATTTAAAAATCGTTATTTCATCTTCGGATTCACGTCCAGGTAAATTTGATTTAACAATATGACCTAATTCACCGTATAAATCTTCCTGACTAAACAGACCTTCTTTCAGCGGAGTAATTAAATCGCCTGTTTCTTCTAATGCTGCTTGTGATGCTTCTACGACAATTTTATCTGCATTTGCTATTGCTTGTGAAGGTAACTCTTGCATATCAGGCTTAAATGAACCTACCGCATTAACGTGGACACCCGCTTTTAATGGCTGACTAAAAACTGGCCTCACCGCATTTGTAGCAGTGACAATAATATCTGCATTGGTTATAGCGTCATTTACAGCTTCCATTATTTCAATATTTATAGAAGGATATTTATGTTGAACGGCTTCAGCAAATGTTACTGCTTTACGATATGTTCTATTATACAGTTGGATATATTTAATATCTCTAACAGCACATACGGCTTCAATCAGTCCCTGCGCTTGATCGCCAGTCCCAATCACACATAACGTTTCTGCATTTTGACGTGCCAGATATTTTGTGGCTACCCCCGATATGGCACCTGTACGTATCTTAGTTAAGTACGAACCTTCTAATACAGCTAATGTTTCTCCAGTTTCGTAATCTGATAATATTACAGACCCTACTATCGTGTTTTTACCAATTGTCGTATTATTTGGCGCGACTGTTACTGTTTTAAGGCCAACAATTTTCAACTCATCCGATAAAGCAGGCATGACAAGGTAACGGTTATCTCCATTGAAAGGTAAAGCGTAGCGCAATGGCGTATCAGTTTTACCTTCAGAATAAGCACTTAAAGATTCCGCCACCGCTTCAACAACTTCTTCCATATTTAATAATTGTGCTTGTTCATTTGCATCAATAAATTCCATAAGTCACCCCTATTCTTCAACACTTTCACTTTCTGATTCTAGAATACCACTCTTTTTATTCAATTTACTTTCGAACATAATGAGCCCAATCATCAATACAATCAGTAAAGGGATAATCAACCATGCGAATTGATTGTTTACATACACCGAAACAAAGTATATCGCTAATAACGACCCTAAAGCCAATATATTTTTCGCAAATAATAGCCAATAATCTATTTTCACACTAAACCATGATTTATGAGTTCTTTCTTCATGTTTAATTTGATATATCGTAAACTTTAAATGGGTAATCAAACTATAAATCATTACTAAAATAGCTGCCATTAATATCAGCCTATGATAAAAACTGTTTTGCAATAAATCTGAAGCAGCTGCCAATAAGATGGCAATACCAAAGCTCTTCACTTCTGAATGTTGCTTCATACTTATATCCTCACCTTTGTCGTTAGTTCTGTATGCTTATGTTTACAATAACATACATTTTTCCAAAATGACGCTTATGTTTAAACACCCCATTATGGATTTAAACGAATTCCAGTGATCACTTAACAGCACTTTTAATGATTTCCACATTCGTTGGTTTTAAAGTTGATCATTCAAACAGTTTTCAAAATAAGCATCAGTATTTGTTTGTATTTGTTCGAGTGTTGCACCTTCTTGGATCTCTATTAATTTCATAACATTATCTTCAAATTTAAAAACAGCTAAATCTGTAATCAATGTATTAACAACGCCCGCACCAGTTAATGGCAATTCGCATTTTGATTTAATCTTTGACTGTCCGTGTTTATTCATATGATCCATAATTACAACTACCTTTTGCGCGCCAACGACCAAATCCATCGCACCGCCCATGCCTTTAACTAGTTTGCCAGGTATCATATAATTTGCTAAATCGCCTGTTTCTGATACCTCCATACCGCCAAGAATAGCTAAATCGATATGCCCGCCACGAATCATGGCAAATGACTCTGCATTATCAAAATAAGACGCACCTTTAGCAGCAGTTACTGTTTCTTTACCAGCATTGATTAAATCAGGATCCACTTCATCTTCCGTCGGATAAGGTCCAATACCTAGTAATCCATTTTCAGATTGGAAAAAGACGTTTTCCACATGATCATTGATTTCATTAGCTACAAGCGTGGGCATCCCGATACCTAAATTAATCACCATATCGCTTTTGATTTCTCGTGCAGCACGTTGAATAATCTTCTTGCGTTGTGCTTGTTTATCCATGGTTAGCCTCCTTCACTGTACGTTTTTCTATACGTTTTTCATAATCCTTTCCTAAATATATAAAGTCTACATATACGCCTGACATATGCACGTCATCTGGATCAATGTCTCCTAGTTCAACAATTTCTTCAACTTCAACGACTGTGGTTTGAGCTGCCATGGCACATAAAGGATTAAAATTACGTGCAGTCTTTTCAAACACTAAATTGCCAAAGGTATCCGCCTTTTGCGCTTTTACAATCCCAAAATCACCTTTAATAGCACGTTCCATGACATATGTTTCTCCGTCAAATTCACGCGTTTCTTTACCTTCAGCAATTAATGTACCTACACCTGTTTTTGTATAAAAAGCAGGTATGCCTGCACCGCCTGCACGTAGTTTTTCAGCTAAAGTACCTTGTGGTGTTAACGCTACATCTAATTCACCATTAATCAGCTGTTGTTCAAATATTTTATTTTCACCTACGTATGAACTAATCATTTTATCGATTTGTTTTTTCTCTAATAGGCGACCCAATCCAAAATCTTCGACACCACAGTTATTGCTTACTACAGTTAGTTTTTTAGTACCTTTTGAACGAATTGCTTCAATAGCATGTTCCGGTATACCACATAAACCAAATCCTCCAGCAAGTACTGTCATGCCATCTTTTAAGTGGTCAAATGCACTATGTATATCTTGAATTACCTTTGACATTGTAAAACCTCGTTTCTATATTTAAAATTAATACCTAGTATTAAAAACAATTATACTTGAAATTATTTCTGAAGTCTTTTAATTGATGTTGGCGTTTTCATTTTAGATAAACAAAAAAGTTGCCAGTAATAATAACTGACAACTTTTAGACTATTTTGGACTATGCAATTTCGATTTGGAAACGACGAATTACTGTACCATCTTCTAAGATAGAGGGTTCAATTTCTTCTCCCCCATTGTGTAAGATAACAGATGCAGAAACTTCATTATCTTTATCACAAGTAATTAAAGCTTCTTGTACGCCAATGCGTGATAAATAATCTAATGACTTTTTCAAAATTTTGTTACCAAAGCCTTTGCCTCGATAACTATTACGAATACCGTAGCCAACATGGCCACCAATAACTTTCAATTTTTCATTCAAATTATGACGAATATTGGCAGCACCAATGATTTTATCATCGTCAATTAAAAACAATGTTGTGTTATCTACCGACTCATCATTAGATTTGTTATCTGCTAATTCGTGAACAATTTCTTCAAAATTACTATACTTGGTGATATTCGTAATCTCAGGCACTACCATTTCATCGTGATCAATCCATTCTTTCATATAATCACAATATAATGATTCGTCACTCATTGTTAACTCTCTAAATTCAACCATGTTGACACTCCTTCCCTTTAGTCGCTATTCAATCGGTTCGTCATGGGTATTAAGATAAAATACGTAATGATCTGTCCACGCACCATGCTCAAAAATAAATCCTTTACGCAGACATTCAAATTCAAAGCCAACTTTTTCAATGAGCTGTATTGAAGGCTGATTATCCAAATTAATATGGGCTTCAATTCTGTGAAACTTTAATGTTTCTTTCGTCTGTTTAATAAGTTCAGTTAAAGCTTCATAAGCGTAACCTTGACGCCAATATTGGTTATGAATAAAATAACCTATTTCTGCCCATTGAAATTGGTCTCGGCTTAAATTTTTAATATTAAGCATGCCTAAGTGATGCCCAGCTTTATCAAAGACAGCAAAAATATATAAATCATCTGCTTCAATCGCTTGTTGATGCTTTTGTATCATTGCTGCAAACCAAGGTTCTGTCGCATCTGACATATCTATTTGTCCTTTGTCATATTTATATTGAGAAGCATGACGATTGACAAACCCAGACAACCAAGATTCATAATCTTTTTCTTCCAACGGTCTAATGATAAGACGTTGTGTACTGAATTGCAACCCTAAATTATTATTCATTCAAAAACCCCTTAATAAAAGGCTTTAGCAACCAAACTATAACATCGTTTGGTATAAAATCAACCTTTTAATTTGAAACGATGAGACACCTATATAAACAATCAAATACATTACTTTTAATCATTATATAACATAGTTTTTAAAATCATTTTTTACGATTTTATTTTCTATCATTTCTTCTATAATTCATTTTTATTATTAATGCATCACAATCATATAATTTTCTATAAAATCAACAACCTATCTTAAAATCATACCCTATTCAAAAGTCAAAAAACGAAAGCATAAAGAATATAACCTCTTTTTCTAAAAATTGCGTTCTTCAACCCATTCTTTGTTAATTTAGAAAAAAGATATAAGCACTAACATGCTTACATCAGAACGACTATACTTCATATATAGATGACATAATCTAAAGCTGTTGCACGCTTCATAGCTCAATTAATAAAGGAATGGCATTTCATATTCCACTTTATAATCACCTTACTGTCAATATCATAAAAAAACCTGAGATACATAAATATCTCAGGCATTTCTTACGATTATCATAACTAGAACCCTCAACACACTTATATTGCGTTTTTAAAGAGTCATCTACGCTGCCTAAGTATGGTAACAAAATGATTTAGAAATGATAGCTTTTTTCAAGTTCCCATCAAGTATGACTGGCATAAAATACCATTGGACTCTAGCTTTATATCGTTCTTTAAATAGTTCCTAATTCTTTACCTACTTTTTCATATGCAGCTAATGCTTGGTCAAGCATTTCTTTTGTATGCGCTGCTGTTGGCATATTACGTACACGACCCGTACCTTTAGGTACTGTTGGAAAAACAATAGATTTCACATAGATACCTTCGTCTTTTAAGCGACTACTGAATGTTTGTGTTTCTTTTTCATCACCTATAATTACTGGCGTAATAGGCGATTCAGAATTACCAATATCAAAACCTAATTTTTGTAAGCCATCTTTCAAGTAATTACCATTTTCCCAAAGTTTATCATATAACGCTGTAGATGCCATTAATTTTTTTACAGCTTCTGTGATTGCTTTCGTGTCTCCAGGTGCTAATGATGTTGAGAATAAAAATGGTCTAGATTGCGCTTTTAACCAATCGATTAATGATTTCGTGCCTGCTACATAACCACCAACAACACCGATGGCTTTTGATAATGTACCAATTTGGAAATCAATCTTATCTTGTAATCCGAAATGTTTAACTGTTCCAGCACCTTTACCCATGACACCTGATCCATGTGCATCATCGACATAAGTAATTAAGCCAAATTCTTCTGCAATCTCAACGATTTCTGGTAACTTAGCTACGTCACCATCCATACTAAATACACCATCAGTAATATACATGACTTTGTTATATTGTCCAGATTCTACAGCTTCTTTCGCTTTAGCACGTAAATCAACCATATCTGAGTGGTTAACACGAATAATCTTTGCTTTAGACAAACGACAACCATCAATAATAGAAGCATGGTTTAATTCATCTGAAAGAATCGCGTCATGTTTATTCATAACTGCTGAAATAGCAGCCATATTACAGTTGAATCCAGATTGGTATGCTATAGCTGCTTCAGTTCCTTTAAATTTTGCAAGTGTTGCTTCCAATTCATCATGCACATCTAAGGTACCGTTGATTGAGCGTACGGCGCCCGCGCCTACACCATGTGTATCAATGGCATCCTTTGCTGCTTGTTTTAAATCTGTATCTGTTGCTAGTCCTAAATAGTTATTTGATGATAAGTTCACATAATTTTTTCCATTAATAGTAATTTCTGGCCCATTAGCGCCTTCAATTGTATCAATTTCATTATATAATCCGTTATCTTTCAAATATTGAATATTTTCATCTAAAAAGTCATGTAGTGACTGTACCACTGCAATGTCCCCCTTTGAGTTATCTAATGTTATGCTTATCATACCCCATTTTTTATCAACAGGAAAGTAGAATCATCTTAAACAGTAAAGCGTTTTCTACGATTTAATTGCTATGATAATCATTGGCTCTACAGTTAAGTCATTTAAAATGGTATAATGGAGTAATCATTTTTAAGAAAGAAGGGTTGAAGTTGTTTGACTGGTTTCAACTAGCTAAAGAAAAAGAAAACTCAATGATTCAAGTGCGTCGTTACTTACATCAATATCCTGAATTATCATTCGAGGAGTATCATACACGTGATTACATCCTCAATCAACTCAGCCAATTATCATGTGAAGTACGTTCACCGGTTGGACGAAATGGTATCGTTGCGACATTTACAGGTCATGACGATGGGCCTACAATCGCTTTACGTGCTGATTTTGACGCATTACCTATCGACGAATTGACTGATTTAGATTATAAATCTAAAAATCCAGGTGCTATGCATGCTTGTGGGCATGATGGTCATACTGCAATATTATTAGCCGTTGCAGAAATCATCGAAGCACATCAAAATGCGCTCAATGGCAATGTAGTATTAATCTTCCAATATGGTGAAGAAATTATGCCCGGCG
Organism: Staphylococcus sp. GDY8P120P; assembly: GCF_017892065.1. Classification (NCBI taxonomy): domain Bacteria; kingdom Bacillati; phylum Bacillota; class Bacilli; order Caryophanales; family Staphylococcaceae; genus Staphylococcus; species Staphylococcus sp. GDY8P120P. The sequence goes on from NZ_JAESKI010000001.1 coordinate 34,204, forward strand.
GATCGCAAGAAATGATTGATGATGGCTGTTTACAAAATGTAGATAGAATTTATGGTAATCATTTATGGAGTGGTTACCCAACTGGTACGATTTATTCTCGACCAGGTGCTATGATGGCATCCCCAGATGAATTCAATGTGACAATACATGGCAGAGGCGGTCATGGTGCTAAACCACACGAAACCATTGATCCTGTTGTGATTATGGCTGAATTTATTATGAGTGCACAAAAGATTGTATCTCGAACTATCGATCCAGTAAAGCAAGCTGTCATCAGTTTTGGAATGGTGCAAGCTGGTTCAGCAGATAACATCATACCAGACAGTGCATTTTGTAAAGGAACGGTTCGTACATTTGATACAGAGATACAAGCCCATGTCATGAATAAAATGGATAAATTATTACAAGGATTGGCTGTCGCAAACGATATCACATATGATTTGGATTATATCAAAGGTTATTTACCAGTCCATAACAATCCGACATGCTATGAAATTGTAAAACAAGCTACTAATGATATGAATTTAAGATTTAATGAATCAGAACTGATGATGATTGGTGAAGACTTTTCACATTACCAAAAAGTACGTCCAGGTGCGTTCTTTTTAACTGGCTGTGGCGATCCTGAAAAAAATACCACATATCCGCACCACAGTCCTTATTTTAATTTAGATGAAAAAGCTATGAAATACACGGCTAGTCAATTCTTAAAAATATTAGAGTTAGAAAACGTAATTAGCCAACCTACAACATAACTAACATCTTAAACCCATATAAAATAACAATGGCTGGTAAAATTCAAAAATATGCTTATTCCAAAGCGTTCAATTTTCAATTCCAAGTGTCTTTGATATAAAATAATTCATAGGCGCATAATCTCTCCTTAATTTATTTGGTCGGATATTTAAATTATAGAGATTTTGCGCTTTTTTTGTATCAAAAAACAGGACTGATATAAAAACCAGTCCTGTTTAGCATAGTGTCTAAAAAAAGAGCCTCCAATATTGGAGACCCTCTTAATCTATTTTTAAGATAAACTATCTTATTTGAAGATTTCAGTTACAACGCCTGATCCAACAGTACGTCCACCTTCACGGATTGAGAAACGAGTACCGTCTTCAATAGCGATTGGAGAAATCAATTCAACTTGCATTTCTACGTTATCGCCAGGCATAACCATTTCAGTACCTTCTGGTAAAGTAACAACACCAGTTACATCAGTAGTACGGAAATAGAATTGTGGGCGGTAGTTACTGAAGAATGGCGTATGACGTCCACCTTCATCTTTAGATAAAACATAAACTTCTGCTTTGAAGCTTGTGTGCGGTGTAATTGAACCAGGAGCAGCTAAAACTTGACCACGTTGGATATCTTCACGTGCAACACCACGTAATAATGCACCAATGTTGTCACCAGCTTCAGCATAGTCTAATAATTTACGGAACATTTCTACACCAGTAACAGTTGTTTTGCTTGATTCTTCTTGCATACCGATGATTTCAACTTCTTCACCGACTTTGATTTGACCACGTTCAACACGGCCTGTAGCAACAGTACCACGACCAGTGATTGAGAATACGTCCTCAACTGGCATCATGAATGGTTTGTCAGAATCACGTTCTGGAGTTGGAATGAAGTCATCAACTGCTTGCATTAAGTCTAAGATTTTTTGCTCATAGTCAGCGTCGCCTTCAAGTGCTTTTAATGCTGAACCAGAGATTACAGGTACATCGTCACCTGGGAAGTCATATTCGCTTAATAAGTCACGAACTTCCATTTCTACTAATTCTAATAATTCTTCATCGTCAACCATGTCAACTTTGTTTAAGAATACAACTAATGCTGGAACACCAACGTTACGTGATAAAAGAATGTGTTCACGCGTTTGTGGCATTGGGCCATCAGCAGCAGATACTACTAAGATAGCTCCGTCCATTTGAGCAGCACCAGTGATCATGTTTTTAACATAGTCAGCGTGTCCTGGGCAGTCAACGTGAGCATAGTGACGTTTGTCAGTTGTATACTCGATGTGAGAAGTATTGATTGTAATACCACGTTCTTTTTCTTCTGGAGCGTTGTCAATCATGTCGTATGATTGTGCAACAGCGTCACCATTTTTTGCTAAAACAGTTGCAATAGCAGCTGTTAAAGTAGTTTTACCGTGGTCAACGTGTCCGATTGTACCAATATTGGCATGTTCTTTTGAGCGATCGAATTTTTCTTTAGCCATTATAAAATCTCTCCTATTCGTTAGAAAATTAATTGTAAAATTTATCTCTCATGACAGTTTCTCACCATCATGAGAAAATGATTTATTTAGGTTTAAAAGGACTGTACAGTACCTTTATAATGCATTTTCCCAAAAAAATCAATTGATAAAACTGTAAACTACATAATTAAACTTTACATGTATTGTACAGACTAGCGCTAAACAATACAAGTTTAATTATTCAGCTTTATTACCACTGTTTTTCTTGATAATATCTTCAGCAACTGATTTTGGAACTTCTGCATAGTGATCGAAGTACATTGTGTATGTTCCACGACCTTGTGTGTTAGAACGTAATGCAGTTGCATAACCGAACATTTCTGAAAGTGGTACAAAAGCATTTACAACTTGTGCATTACCACGAGGTTCCATACCATCAACGCGTCCACGACGAGAAGTTACGTCACCCATGATGTCGCCCATGTATTCTTCAGGCATTTCGATTGTTACTTTCATCATTGGTTCTAAGATAACTGGATCACATTTTTTGGCAGCTTCTTTAAGTGCCATTGATGCAGCAATTTTGAAGGCCATTTCTGATGAATCGACATCGTGGTATGAACCATCAAATAATCTAGCTTTAACATCAATTAATGGATATCCAGCTAATACACCATTTTCCATTGAATCTTTAAGTCCTGCTTCAACTGATGGAATGTATTCACGAGGAACTACACCACCAACGATAGCGTTTTCGAATTCGAAACCTGCACCTGTTTCGTTAGGTGAGAATTCAATTTTAACGTCACCGTATTGACCACGACCACCAGATTGACGAGCGAATTTACCTTGAACTTCTGCTGATTGCTTGAATGTTTCACGATATGAAACCATTGGCGCACCAACATTACATTCAACGTTAAATTCTTTCTTCATACGATCAACTAAGATATCTAAGTGAAGCTCACCCATACCGCCGATAATAACTTGTCCAGTTTCTTCATCAGTATGCGCATGGAACGTTGGGTCTTCTTCTTGTAATTTAACTAAAGCTGTAGTCATTTTATCTTGGTCTGCTTTAGATTTTGGTTCAACTGATAAGTGAATAACAGGTTCTGGGAAATCCATTGATTCCAAGATAATATCATTTTTCTCACCACATAAAGTATCACCAGTACCAGTTTCTTTAAGACCTACCGCAGCAGCGATATCTCCTGAGTAAACTGTGTTTAACTCTTGACGAGAGTTAGCGTGCATTTGTAGTAAACGACCTACACGTTCACGTTTGTTCTTCGTAGAGTTTTTAACGTATGAACCAGATGATAATGTACCTGAATACACACGGAAGAATGTTAATTTACCAACATAAGGGTCACTCATTACTTTGAACGCTAATGCAGCGAACTCAGCGTCGTCATCAGCTCTTGCGATAACTTCTTCGTCTGGGTCTTCAGCACGGTGGCCGACAATTGGTTTAACATCTAATGGTGATGGTAAATAATCAATTACTGCGTTAAGCATTAATTGAACACCTTTGTTTTTGAAGGCAGTACCAACAAGAACTGGGTAGAATTCAATATTATTAGTTGCTTGACGAATAGCATCTTTTAATTCAGCTACAGTAATTTCTTCGTCACCAAGGTATTTTTCCATTAATTCATCACTAGTTTCAGCTACTGCTTCAATTAGTGTTGCACGAGCTTCTTCAGCTCTTTCTTTGTGATCTTCAGGAATTTCAATTTCTTCAATTTCAGTTCCTAAATCATTGTTGTATTTGAAACATTTCATTTCAACTAAGTCGATGATTGCTTCAAATTCATCTTCCGCACCAATTGGTAATTGGATTGGTTGCGCATTCGCTTGTAAGCGATCATGAATAGTGCTTACAGCATATTCAAAGTTCGCACCTAATTTGTCCATTTTGTTTACAAAAACAATACGAGGAACGCTGTAAGTTGTAGCTTGACGCCAAACTGTTTCAGTTTGAGGTTCAACACCTGATTGTGCATCAAGTACAGTTACCGCACCATCAAGTACACGTAATGAACGTTCAACTTCTACAGTGAAGTCTACGTGTCCAGGTGTATCAATGATGTTTACACGGTGATCATCCCATGAAGCTGTTGTTGCAGCTGATGTAATTGTGATACCGCGATCTTGCTCCTGTTCCATCCAGTCCATTTGTGAAGCTCCTTCGTGAGTTTCACCGATTTTATGGATACGTCCAGTATAGTAAAGAATACGTTCAGTCGTAGTTGTTTTACCAGCATCGATGTGAGCCATGATACCGATATTACGAGTTCTTTCTAAACTAAAATCTCTAGCCATGTATTTTTCTCCTTCCAGTATAACTGCGAATAAATACTATAAATATGGCGATACCCTAAACATGCACCTAGATAGTAAACTATCGTTTTGGAACACGCTCAGGGAAAAACCTACTATCCTACCAACGATAGTGAGCGAAGGCTTTGTTAGCTTCAGCCATTTTATGAACGTCTTCACGTTTCTTAACTGCACCACCAGTGTTGTTTGCAGCATCTAAGATTTCGTTAGCTAAACGTTCTTCCATAGTTTTTTCACCACGAAGACGTGAATAGTTAACTAACCAACGAAGACCTAAAGTAGTACGACGTTCTGGACGAACTTCTACAGGTACTTGATAGTTAGAGCCACCTACACGGCGTGCTTTAACTTCTAATACTGGCATGATATTGTCGATCGCTTCTTCGAATACTTCGATAGCTTCACGACCACTGCGTTCTTGAACTAATTCAAATGCAGAATAAAGAATTTTTTGAGCTGTTCCACGTTTACCATCTAACATAATCTTGTTAATTAATTTTGTAACTAATTTTGAATTATGAATTGGATCTGGTAATACGTCTCTTTTTGGTACTGATCCTTTACGAGGCATAATGTAAATCCTCCCTTCCTAATTGTAATATATTTTTATGCTTTATAACGAAAATTTACGCAATCTTAAACTTATTTTTTATTTTGTTTAGGTTTTTTAGTTCCGTATAATGAACGTCCTTTTCTACGACCGTCAACACCTGAAGTATCAAGTGCACCACGTACGATGTGGTAACGCACACCAGGTAAGTCTTTTACACGTCCACCGCGTACAAGTACAACACTGTGTTCTTGTAAGTTATGGCCGATACCAGGGATATACGCGTTGATTTCAATATTGTTAGACAAACGCACACGCGCATATTTACGTAACGCAGAGTTAGGTTTTTTAGGTGCCATAGTACCTACACGTGTACAAACACCACGTTTTTGTGGTGAATTTAAAGTAGTGTACTTTTTCTTTCTGCTATTGAAGTTTTTGTTCAATGCTGGTGAATCATAGTTTTTTGATTTTCTTTGTCTTGGTTTACGTACCAATTGGTTAATAGTTGGCATGAATGTGTCCTCCTCTCTTCTTTTATAATCCCACACATCCAGGTGGTTCATTTTAAGGGTAAATAAAATTTAGTAAGAAAAATCTTACTAATCTCATTTCAATAATGCAACAATTGTCGCATCAACGTTTATACCCACACACTTTCCTAAAGCTTGTTTGCTTTCGAAAAATGAGATAGATATGTCTTTGTGATTGATATGACTTAATACGCGAGTCATTAAATGAACTTCAACGTCTTCAGCAATAATCAATGATGTAACTTGATCTTTATTCAAAGCTTTGAGCGTTTGTTTAAGACCAATAACATAGTGTTGTTTGTTAAAGCGTGCAACTTTTTCATTAGACATTTAAATATCCTCCAAAGTTCTGCTTGCATCAACCTTAATAATAATAACATCTAAATTACTGCTAAGTCAACTTTAATTAACATTTTTTACAGGAATTATTTTTTAAAAATAAGAGAGCGAAACAAAGGTTAAATTTATAAAATTTAATCTCTGTTTCTACCCTCTGTAAAAGGATTAGGTTTTAAAAATTTAGTATAAATACTTTTAATTTTTAATATTGGACTGGATCAATACAGTACTCATAATGAATACAATATGCGCTAATCATTTTTTAACAATAGCATTAGATTTCAGTTGTTTGAATATCTTCTACAACTTCTTCTGGTGTTGCTTTGTCATACTGAACATCGCTATAACGTCTCATACCTGTACCAGCTGGAATTAATTTACCAATAATAACGTTCTCTTTAAGTCCAAGTAAATTATCACGTTTACCTTTGATTGCTGCATCTGTAAGTACACGTGTTGTTTCTTGGAATGAAGCTGCAGATAAGAAGCTTTCAGTTTCAAGAGAAGCTTTCGTAATACCAAGTAATACTGGTTTAGATGTAGCTGGACGTTTACGGTCTTTGAACGCTTCACGGTTAGCATCTGTAAAGTTATGAATGTCAACAAGTGCACCTGGAAGTAATTTCGTATCTCCAGCTTCAATGATACGCACTTTACGTAACATTTGTCTTACCATAACTTCAACGTGTTTGTCATCAATTTCAACACCTTGCATACGGTAAACTTTTTGCACTTCTTTTAATAAATAACTTTCAGTAGCATTTAGACCTGAAACAGATAGGAAGTTCTTAGGTTCAATTGAACCTTCTGTAAGAGCTTCACCACGTTCAACACTTTGGCCGATTTCAACTTTTAATCTTGAAGTACCTGAAGCCAGGTAAGATTTAGTTTCATTTTCGCCTTTGATTACGATTTCTTGTTGACGGTCTTTTGCAACACTAATGTCATCAACAACACCTTCAATTTCAGTAATCACTGCCTGACCTTTAGGGTTACGCGCCTCGAAAATCTCTTGGATACGAGGAAGACCTTGAGTGATATCGCTACCTGCTACCCCACCTGTATGGAATGTACGCATAGTAAGCTGTGTACCTGGTTCACCAATTGATTGTGCAGCAATTGTTCCAACTGCTTCACCAACTTCAACTTTTTCACCAGTAGCAAGGTTTTTACCGTAACATTTTTCACATACACCATGACGTGTGTTACATGTAAATGCTGAACGGATATACATTTCTTCTATACCAGCGTCCGTGATATTCTTAGCGATTTCTGCTGTTACCAATTCATCTGGTCGAACAATCACTTCGTCTGTTTCTGGGTGACGGATAGTTTCTTTTGAGTAACGGCCTTCAATACGTTCACTGAATGGTTCGATCATTTCTGTACCTTCTTTAATATCAGATACAAGTAAACCTCGGTCAGTACCACAGTCTTCCTCACGAACAATAACATCTTGTGCCACATCAACAAGACGACGCGTAAGATAACCAGAGTCTGCTGTTTTAAGTGCTGTATCGGCAAGACCTTTACGTGCACCGTGAGTAGAAATGAAGTACTCTAATACAGTTAAACCTTCACGGAATGATGAAGTAATTGGTAATTCAATAATCTTACCTGATGGTGCAGCCATAAGACCACGCATACCTGCTAACTGAGTAAAGTTAGATGCGTTACCACGAGCACCAGAGTCACTCATCATAAAGATTGGGTTGGTTTTTTCAAGTGATCCCATCAATTCTTTTTGAATTTGATCTTTAGCATCTGTCCAAATTTCAACAACTGCATTATAGCGTTCAAATTCTGTGATTAAACCACGGTTAAATTGTTTTTGTACTTTATCTACTAATTTTTCATGTTCATCTAAGATTTGTTGTTTATCTGGTAATACAACAATGTCAGATACACCAACAGTAATACCCGCTTTAGAAGAGTATTTGAATCCTAAGTCTTTCATTCTGTCTAACATCATTGATGTATCAGTGATGCTGAAGCGATTGAAGACTTCTGCAATGATATTACCTAAGAAATTCTTATTAAATGGATCGATGAGTTCTTGGTTATCAAAGTATGCTTTCAATCCATCTTCACCTAATTCAGTAGCAGAAACGAAATATTTATCTGGTGTACTGTTTTCTAAATTAGATTTAGTTGGTTCATTAATATATGCAAATGAATCAGGGATGATTTCATTAAAGATAACTTTACCAACAGATGTTGTTAAGATTTTTTTGTTTTGTTCTTCTGTAAATGTTGGGTTGTTAAATGATGATGCATGTACGCCAATACGCGTATGCAAGTGCACATAACCATTTGCATAAGCTTTGAGTACTTCATTTGTATCATTGTAAATTGTACCAGTATTTACAGCATCTTTACGCTCTAAAGTAAGATAATAGTTACCTAATACCATGTCTTGTGATGGTGTAACAACAGGTTTACCATCTTTAGGGTTTAAGATATTTTGAGCTGCAAGCATTAGCATACGTGCTTCTGCTTGTGCTTCTTTAGATAGCGGTACATGAACAGCCATTTGGTCACCGTCAAAGTCAGCGTTATAAGCTGTTGTTGCAAGTGGGTGTAAACGGATTGCACGGCCTTCCACTAACGTTGGTTCAAATGCTTGGATACCTAATCTGTGAAGTGTTGGTGCACGGTTTAAAAGAACTGGATGTTCTTTAATAACATCTTCTAATACATCCCAAACTTCATCATCCATACGTTCAATCTTGCTCTTAGCATTTTTAATGTTTGTTGCAATTTCACGCTGAACTAACTCTTTCATAATGAAAGGTTTGAATAGCTCTAATGCCATTTCTTTAGGTAGACCACATTGATACATCTTCAAGCTAGGACCAACAGCGATAACTGAACGGCCTGAATAGTCAACACGTTTACCTAATAAGTTTTGACGGAAACGACCTTGTTTACCTTTCAACATATGTGAAAGTGATTTTAATGGACGGTTACCTGGTCCAGTTACTGGACGACCACGACGACCATTATCTATTAATGCATCCACTGCTTCTTGTAACATACGTTTTTCGTTTTGTACGATGATGCCAGGAGCACCTAAATCTAACAAACGTTTCAAACGGTTATTGCGGTTAATAACACGACGGTATAAGTCGTTCAAGTCACTTGTAGCGAAACGTCCACCATCTAATTGAACCATTGGTCTAATTTCTGGTGGGATGATTGGGAGTACATCTAATACCATCCAAGCTGGGTTGTTACCAGAATGTCTGAATGATTCAACTACTTCTAGACGTTTAATTGCACGTGTAAGTCTTTGTCCAGTTGCAGATTCTAACTCATCACGCAACGCTTTTAATTCGGCGTCTAAATCAATTTCATCTAGTAATTCTTTGATTCCTTCAGCACCCATTTTAGCTGTAAATTGACCTGGGAATTTATCATAGTATTCTCTGAATTCTGCTTCAGATAATAATGTCTTTTTCTCTAATCCAGTTGGTCCTGGGTTAACTACAACGTATGAAGCAAAGTAAATAACTTCTTCTAACGCTCTTGGTGACATATCTAATAAAAGACCCATACGACTTGGGATACCTTTGAAGTACCAAATGTGAGATACAGGTGCAGCTAATTCAATGTGCCCCATTCTTTCACGGCGTACTTTAGATTTAGTTACTTCTACGCCACATCTGTCACAAACCATACCTTTATAACGTACACGTTTGTATTTACCACAACTACATTCCCAGTCTTTTGTAGGTCCGAAAATTCTCTCACAGAATAGACCATCTTTTTCTGGTTTTAAAGTACGATAGTTAATTGTTTCTGGCTTTTTAACCTCACCAAAAGACCATGAACGGATTTTTTCAGGTGAAGCAAGTCCTATTTTCATATAATGGAAATTATTTACATCAATCAAGGAGCCTACCTCCTTCAATTTAGATTAGCTGTGCAAATTGATTGATTGCTCTATATCAATAATAGATAAACCGAGAATGAGGCAAGTAATCAATACTTAACCTCAATACGGTAAATCTTTTTATAAACTTAAATGCGAATTGTATTAGTCAGTAATTTCTTTTTGTGATTGTGGTGCTCCTTTTTGTTGGAGATCCACTTTGCGTTCTACTGCGTCTTCATCTTCATTATCCTGCATGTCAATTTCATTGTCATGCTCATCCATAATCTTAACGTCTAAGCCTAAACTTTGTAGTTCTTTCATCAATACTCGGAATGATTCAGGCACACCAGGTTTAGTAATGTTTTCACCTTTAACAATAGATTCGTAAGTTTTAACACGACCTACAGTATCATCAGATTTATAAGTTAAGATTTCTTGAAGTGTGTATGCAGCACCGTAAGCTTCAAGTGCCCATACTTCCATCTCACCGAAACGTTGTCCACCAAATTGTGCTTTACCGCCAAGTGGTTGTTGTGTCACAAGTGAGTAAGGTCCAGTTGAACGTGCGTGTAGTTTATCGTCAACCATATGTGCAAGTTTCAGCATATACATAACACCGACTGAAATTCTGTTATCAAATGGTTCACCTGTACGTCCGTCATACAATACTGTCTTACCGTCACGTGCCATGCCAGCTTCTTCAATTGTTGACCATACATCTTCGTCACTCGCACCATCAAATACTGGTGATGCGACATGAATACCTAAGTTTTTAGCAGCCATACCTAAGTGCAACTCTAATACTTGTCCGATATTCATACGTGATGGCACACCTAATGGGTTAAGCATGATATCAATTGGTGTACCGTCTGGTAAATAAGGCATATCTTCTTCAGGAACTAGCTTAGAAATAACACCTTTGTTACCGTGACGACCACACATTTTATCACCAACATGAATTTTACGTTTTTGAACGATATAAACACGTACTAATTGGTTTACACCTGGAGATAGTGTGTCATCTCCCTCTTCACGGTTGAAGACTTTAACATCTAGAACAATACCGCCTGCACCATGAGGTACACGTAACGATGTATCACGTACTTCACGTGCTTTTTCACCGAATATTGCATGTAATAAACGCTCTTCTGCTGTTAATTCTGTTACACCTTTAGGCGTTACTTTACCTACTAAAATGTCACCATCATTAACTTCAGCACCTACGTATACAATACCACGGTCATCTAAGTTTTTAAGTGCACTATCTGAAACGTTAGGGATATCACGTGTAATTTCTTCAGGTCCTAGTTTTGTATCACGCGCTTCTGATTCATACTCTTCAATATGAATAGAAGTATAAACGTCATCTTTCATTAGACGTTCACTCATAATTACAGCATCCTCGTAGTTATAGCCGTCCCAAGTCATGAAGCCGACAACTACGTTTCTACCTAACGCCATTTCACCAAGTTCCATTGAAGGACCATCGGCTAATATTTCACCTTTAGCTACGACATCACCTGTAGCAACGATAGGTCGTTGGTTATAGCAAGTACCTGTGTTTGAACGTTTGAACTTAGCTAATGGGTAACGATCGATTTCTCCCTCGTATTCTTGGCCATCTTCTTCAATAAGTTGACGTACAAGGATTTCATTAGATTCAACGTGCTCAACACGTCCTTTATTTTTAGCAACAATAGCTGCACCAGAATCGCGTGCTGCTACGTGCTCCATACCAGTACCTACGAAAGGTGATTCTGGATTCATCAATGGTACCGCTTGACGTTGCATGTTTGCACCCATTAATGCACGGTTAGAGTCATCGTTTTCTAAGAAAGGAATACATGCTGTCGCTGCCGAAACAACTTGTTTAGGAGATACATCCATATAATCCATTTTTTCTTTAGCCATCACTGTGTTATTACCACGGAAACGACAAACAACTTCGTCGTCTAAGAAGCGACCATTTTCATCTAAATTAGAGTTCGCTTGTGCTACCACATAGCTATCCTCTTCATCAGCTGTTAAGTAATCGATTTGATCAGTAATGCTGTTTGTTTCAATATCTACTTTACGGTATGGTGTTTCGATAAAGCCAAATTCGTTTACACGTGCATAACTTGATAATGAGTTGATCAAACCAATGTTTGGCCCCTCTGGCGTTTCAATTGGACACATACGACCATAGTGTGAATAGTGAACGTCACGTACTTCCATTTGAGCACGTTCACGTGTTAAACCACCAGGCCCTAATGCTGATAGACGACGTTTATGTGTCAACTCTGCTAATGGGTTAGCTTGGTCCATGAATTGTGACAATTGAGAACTACCAAAGAATTCTTTAATAGATGCAATTACAGGACGAATATTGATTAATTGTTGTGGTGTAATAGAGTCTGTATCTTGAATAGACATTCTTTCACGTACAACACGTTCCATTCTTGATAAACCAATACGGAATTGGTTTTGTAACAACTCACCTACTGAACGTAGACGACGGTTACCAAGGTGGTCAATATCATCTGTAAAGCCAATACCACTTAACAAGTTAAAGAAATAAGACATTGATGCAATGATATCTGCCGGTGTAATGCATTTCACTTCAGAGTCTGGGAACGCATTACCAATCACTGTAGTCGTACGACCTTCTTCATCATTCGGAACATACACTTTGATTGACTGTATTTCAACTGGCTCATCAATCACTGTACCTTCTAGTTCAAACACTTCACTGTTCGCGTTAGCTTCTAATACGTCCATAATTTCATCTAAATTACGACGATCTAAGACTGTGCCTTCTTCAGCAACAATTTCGCCTGTTTCAGTATTAACAATAGGTTCTGCTAATTTTTGATTGAATAGACGGTGTTTTAAATGAAGTTTTTTATTTGCTTTATAACGACCTACACTTGCTAGGTCATAACGTTTTGGATCAAAGAAACGTGAATATAGTAAACTTTTAGCATTTTCAACTGTAGGAGGTTCGCCTGGGCGTAAACGCTCATAAATTTCTAATAATGCTTGATCTGTGTTTTCTGTACCATCTTTTTCTAATGTGTTACGTAAGTACTCGTTATCACCTAAAAGATCAATGATTTCTTGATCTGTAGAGAATCCTAAAGCACGTAACAACACGGTTAATGGTAGTTTTCTTGTTCTATCAATGCGTACATATACTACGTCTTTTGCGTCAGTTTCATATTCTAACCATGCACCACGGTTAGGAATGATTGTTGCATCATAGTTTGTGCGACCATTTTTATCTAGTTTTTCATTAAAATATACGGATGGTGAACGAACTAGTTGAGATACAATTACACGTTCAGCACCATTAATGACAAATGTACCTGTATCTGTCATTAATGGGAAATCACCCATAAACACTTCTTGCTCTTTCACTTCGCCTGTTTCTTTAATGATTAGACGTACTTTTACACGTAGAGGTGCAGAATACGTCGTGTCACGGTTTTTCGATTCTTCTAAATCATATTTCGGTTCACCAAGTCTGTAATCAACAAACTCTAAAGATAGATTACCTGTGAAATCTTCAATCGGTGAAATGTCTCTAAACATTTCATATAAACCTTCTTCTAAGAACCACTCGTAAGATTTAGTTTGAATCTCAATTAAATTCGGTAATTCTAATACCTCTGAAATTCTCGCATAGTTTCTACGTTTACGATGTCTTCCATATTGGACAAATTGACCTGCCAAACAGATTCACCCCTCAAAAATTGCGTGTTTACTTTTACTAAATAAGCAAATATAATTAGACAAAAAGAAAACGGTAGCATACCTCATGACACCATTTTCTATTTCACCTTATATACTTTGTTAATTTATACGTAAAAGTACACACTTATTGAACATAATTTTTTACATTCTATTACTATATCAGAACAGTGCTTTTTAATCAACCTTTTACACTGCTTAATATGTAATAGCCTTTACTTTTTTCTATGACTTTCACGTTGTCAAATGTCTCTTCCATTTTCTTCTTAGCAGATGGCATACCTTGTTTTTTCTGAATAACAACATAAAGCGTGCCATTTGATTTTAATTTTTTAAATGAATCTTCTAAAATACTGTGAACTACCTTTTTGCCTGCTCTAATTGGTGGGTTAGTTAGGATTGCATCAAAAGCATTATCCTCTACCTTCGACAAGCCATCACTTTCTTTAATTTCTACATTTTCTATGTGATTTAGTTTTCCATTTTTGGCCGATAAAGCAAGTGCACGTTGGTTTACATCAACCATCGTTATTTCATGATGCGGGGATACTTTCGCAATCATCAAACCAATCGGTCCATAACCACAGCCAACATCTATTATTTTTTTAGTGGGCCCAGGGGGATTTTCTTTTAAAAAAGTGCGTATTAGTAAATCTGAACCAAAGTCTATTTTCCCTTTAGAAAACACGCCTGAATCAGTTACTAATTTTAAATCATAATTTTTGTAGGAATACGTAAAAGGAAGTTCATCACTTTCTACTTCAGGATTTTCATCATAGTAATGACTCATGATTACACCTCTTTTAATCTAATTCGTCTTAGATTAATACTATACCCATAACGCGATGCTATTAACAAATGCTTGGAGGGGTATAGATCAAATAAGATAAAACCCCGTTATATCGATAACGGGGTTTTCATTTCTCAAAGATTTCAGAATATCCATATAACACTTAAAATCAACGTACCGAAGCAGCTAATGTATTAAGCAATTCGGATAATCTTCAATATATAATTATGAACTGTTAGCCAGCTAGAATTATTTTAATTCTACTGTAGCGCCAACTTCTTCTAATGTTTCTTTAAGTTTTTCAGCTTCTTCAGTTGGTAAGCCTTCTTTAATTACTTTAGGCGCTCCGTCAACTAATTCTTTAGCATCTTTCAATCCTAAGCCAGTAGCTTCTTTAACAGCTTTAACGACTTTGATTTTAGATGATCCAGCTGATGTTAATTCAACATCGAATTCTGTTTTTTCTTCAGCTTCGTCTCCGCCGCCTGCTGCACCTGCTGCTGCTACTGGAGCTGCTGCAGTTACACCAAATTCTTCTTCAATTGCTTTTACTAAGTCGTTTAATTCTAAAACTGACATTTCTTTAATTGCTTCAATGATTTGTTCTTGATTAGCCATTTTAATATTCCTCCATTAATTTTGATTAGTTAATTATGCGCAATTATTCAGCGCTTTCTTCGTTTTGTTCTTTATCTTCTCCAACAGCTTTAACCGCATAAGCGAAGTTGCGTACTGGAGCTTGTAATACTGATAAAAGCATAGAAACAAGACCGTCATGTGATGGTAATGTACCAACTGTGTTAACTTCTTCGCCTGAAATAACAGAACCTTCCATAACACCTACTTTAATTTCTAAAGCTTTATGTTCTTTTGCAAATCCTGCAAGTACTTTTGCTGGAGCAACAACATCTTCTGTTGAAGTAGCAACTGCAGTAGGACCTACTAAGTGTTCATTTAAACCTTCTAAACCAACTTGTTCAGCTGCACGACGAACCATAGTATTTTTTAATACTTTGAATTCCACGCCAGCTTCACGTAATTGTGAACGTAATTCAGTTACTTCAGCAACAGTTAGACCACGATAGTCAACGATTACAGTAGATACTGAATTTTTAAGTGACTCAGCAATTACATCAACTTGTTGTTTTTTAGCTTCGATGATAGCAGACATTTAGACACCTCCATAGTTTTTTTATTTGGTGCTTTTAATCTTGATTACAACCATTAATCACGACAACTAATAATTTTGTCTCAATAAAAAAAGCACTTTCTACCCACGGCAAAAAGTGCTTGAAAGATCTAAAAATCTTCACGTTCAAGTCAATTTTAGCCTCGGTAGGATCATTTTTAAGTTATCGCTAACTCCTACTGTCTTAGGTAAAATAATACATTAACCAATATAACTGGTTCAATGTGGTATGTCAATACATTTTTAAGGGGACAGGGTAGAAATCATTTCAAAATGATTTCGCCGTCCACCTCTGGCAAGTAGAACGAGAAAAAAGAGTACAAGTACTATGTTCTTTCATAAATGCTACTAACTCAACAGATTAAGCATTGGCACTTTAAAATCTTAATAAAGCACATTTTCTTTTTAGTCATCTATTGCCAATATAATATTCAACTCTGAAACATTATTTATATCTCAGTATTTTCATTTATATATAAGATTATAGTTTGAAACTAGAAGTATCAACTTTAACTCCAGGGCCCATTGTTGTCGTAACAGCAACAGATTTGAAGTAAGTACCTTTAGCTGAAGATGGTTTAGCTTTAGTTAACACATCTTGTAATGCTTTGAAGTTTTCAACAAGTTTGTCCGTATCAAATGATACTTTACCAATTGAAGCATGCACAATACCTGCTTTTTCAGCACGATATTCTACTTTACCTGCTTTGATTTCTTCAACTGCTTTTGTAACATCCATTGTTACAGTTCCAGTTTTAGGGTTTGGCATTAAACCTTTAGGTCCTAATACACGACCAAGTTTACCAACTTCGCCCATCATGTCTGGTGTAGCTACTACTACGTCAAAATCGAACCAACCTTGTTGGATTTTTTGAACATATTCACCTTCACCTACGAAATCAGCACCTGCTGCTTCTGCTTCAGCTGCTTTATCACCTTTTGCGAATACTAATACACGTTGTGATTTACCAGTACCGTTTGGTAGCACTACTGCACCACGGATTTGTTGATCATTTTTACGTGTATCAATTCCTAAACGGAACGCCACTTCAACTGATGCGTCAAAGTTTGCGATACTTGTTTCTTTAGCTAACTCAACTGCTTCTTCAACACTATAGTGTTTTTGGCGGTCAATTTTATTAGCTACTTCTTGAAATCTTTTACTTTTCTTAGCCATTTCATGTCCTCCTTTAGTGGTTTTAGCGGAATTTCCTCCCACATTTACTTGCTTTTGCAAGTTAAGAGCAGATAACAGAGAGGTTGCAAAATTGTATTTTATATCAGGAAACATTTCCTTAATAAACGACACGCTTCCTCTTATTACGACAATATTGAACGCTCTGATCCTGTTTGTCATTTCTGTCATCTGCTTCATCGTCAATCTATGTTTTTAGTTAATTTTTAAAATTATTGAACTGTGATACCCATACTACGTGCAGTACCTTCGATAATACGTACAGCTGCTTCTTCGTCTGCAGCATTTAAGTCTTGCATTTTTTGGTTTGCAATTTCACGTACTTGATCTTTAGTTACTGTAGCAATTTTGTTTTTGTTAGGTTCACCAGAACCTTTTTCAACGCCAGCTGCTTTTTTAAGTAGTACTGGAGCCGGTGGTGTTTTTGTAATAAATGTAAATGAACGATCTTCATAAACACTAATTTCTACCGGAATGATTAAACCTGCGTCTTCTTGTGTACGTGCATTGAATTCCTTACAGAATCCCATAATGTTCACACCTGCTTGACCTAATGCTGGGCCAACGGGTGGTGCTGGGTTCGCTTTACCTGCAGGAATTTGTAATTTAACAACTTTTTCTACTTTTTTAGCCACGATGTGCACCTCCTTGATATCGTGATGTGGTCACAGGACTGAGTTTTGTCCTCCCACTCTTCTACATTTCGTGACGAAATGAACGCTCTATGAGCGCGACCACAGTATTATAACATTGTCCTTATATATAAAGCAAGAGTAAAGCGTAACTTTTTATATAGCTCCCCTAATCATTTTAATGATAAGGGGGCTTAATGCATGAGCTCTAGCTCGGGCGTTCCTCTAATTACGTCATTAAAATGATTGGATAGCCTTAATGCATACAAAGTAACACTTCTTGCTTCAACAAGGTTAGTGTTACTTATACAAGTGCGAGCGCACTTGTATAGCTTTACTTTAACAAATCCTTGAAAAGAACTTTATCCGTTAATATATGCTTTTCGCTATATTTGTTTAGCTATAATTTTTCAATTTGATCAAATTCTACTTCAACCGGTGTTTCTCTACCAAACATGTCTACAAGAACTGTCAATTTGAATTTATCCGCTTCAATTTCTTGAACTTCACCCACTTGGTTTGCAAATGGACCAGATTTGATTTGAACTTGTTCACCTAAATCTAATTCAACATCAATTGTTTTTTCTTTCATGCCCATTTGTTTCAAGATGAAACGTGCTTCCTCAGGTAATAACGGATTAGGTTTTGATCCAGCACCTGCTGAGCCAACAAATCCTGTTACTCCTGGTGTATTTCTTACAATATACCATGATTCATCCGTCATTATTAATTCTACTAAAACGTAACCGGGGAACGTTTTTTTAGTTAATGTTTTGGCTTTACCATCTTTAACTTGTGTTTCTTCTTCTTCTGGTATAACCACTCTGAATATCAATTCAGTCATATTCATAGATTCTACACGTTTTTCTAAATTCTTTTTAACTTTGTTCTCGTAACCAGAATAAGTATGCACAGCATACCAACGCTTTGCGCCAACTTCTTCAGACATGTCGTCACTCCTATCTATTTAATTAACTCTATAATTCTACCAATTCCTAAATCTAAAACATAGAAGAACGCTAAGAAAAATACTACCGTTGCTACAACGATGACAGTATATTTAAATAATTCTTCTTTCGTTGGCCAACTTGTTTTTTCCATTTCTGACTTTACGCCTTGAAAGAAATTTTCTTTTTTAGCCATTAGCAATACCTCCGTATTAATTCGTTTTTTCCTCATTTGCTTATTCATACGACAAATTAAGCAAATACAATACTCACAACTTAAATTGGAAGGATATATTTACTCAATTGCTCCATCTAATATACCGATGATTATTTCGCTTCTTTATGCAATGTATGTGCGTTACATCTCGGACAATATTTTTTTAATGTCAATCTAGATGTAAGGTTACTTTGCTTGGGCACATTATAGTTTCTATTCCCACATGCTTCGCAACTTAACGGTACTTTTTTCATATAACTTCACCTTACTCATTATAATACCAATCTACTATACATAACATCGCTGTCTATTGTCAATCTTCCACCATTGCTTTCTATCAATCCATATAGTCACTATCGCACGCTAAATAACTTAGGTAGTAAAATGAAATTTATTTCAAAAAATGTCTCAACTTTATTTTACATCTATGTATTGTATTGTAAACTACTTTGACATCGACACATAAAATAGTCGCTATTTCACACGGTTTATAATCTTTCAAAACATATCTTATAATAGTTTGTTCGAGTTCTGTTAATTTATCAATGTTCTGGTGCAGCGTAGATACTATTTCTTTTCTTAAAACAATGCCATCTATCGTGTGTTGCTGTCTTAACATTTGCTCAGTTATTAAAAATTCATTTTCTAATAATTTTTGACGTTTTAAGTTTATTAATTTTTTTCGTATGTAATCATTTTTGGTGTTTTTAATAATACGATTTACATAATGCGCTAATGGTGTTTCTTTTGAAAAATCAAATTGGCTGAGTACTTTGAATACTTTAAACAGTATTTCTTGTTGAAGATCTTCTTTATCGTTAGGGTGTATTGAGAAATGATTTAAACTTTTCCAAATATACGGCTGCATTTTATCTAACAACTCGATTAATGCATTCGCATCATCCAGTGTATTATTTAAAATAGTTGTAGATTCTGGTTGGCATATCCTTTGTAGCATATTTTAAATCCTTTCCTTAGATTAAGGATAGCATACAAAGTTCCTTACAAAAAAATCAAGGGGACAATCTCTTTATTTATGATTGTTCCCCCTCCTTATTTTTTCAAATTCTTCTAAAATTTCGTTTGACAGCTCGATTCGAGTCCTAGGCTTACGCTCATTAAAGCCGTCAAGCTTTTTCGATACTAAAATCTCGTTTTCCCTTAGGTCACGCCACATCTCTCTTGAAGATATACGATATGCACCTGCGCCAAATATAGCGTGTTGTTCACTCATGTCGCTCGTTACAACTGTAATGTGCCTCGTATGTTTGTCATATAAATCATACACATATTTTTCAATAAAACTATCTGCTGTTTCTTTTTCTTTAGTGAATATAATCTTTACACCATGATACATATACTCCGATCCTGTACCAGATTGCTCATAAGCATCAAACACACATACGACTTCATCAGCTATAACTGCATTGTAATTTGCAATAGCCGTCAATAACTGGTCTCGAGCTTCTTCTAAATTTTCTTGCGCTATTTGACTTAATTCTTGCGATTGGCCAATCATATTATAACCATCAATAATTAAGTAACGATCTTTCATGATTTATCTCCAATCTGGTTACGTTTACGATACACTTCGTACATCATTAGACTTGCTGCAACAGAAGCATTCAAACTATTTACATGGCCTACCATTGGAATATTAATATAAAAATCACATTTGTCTTTAATTAAACGACTCATGCCTTGGCCTTCACTTCCAATAATGATTGCCAAAGGCATGCCAGCGTCCATTTCACGGTAATCTGTTGCGTTTTCAGCTTCTGTGCCCACTACCCAATAGCCGTTGTCCTTTAATGTTTCAATCGTGTTCGCTAAATTTGTAACCCTCATCACCGGGACATGTTGTATTGCTCCTGTAGAAGCTTTTGCAACTGTTTGAGTCAGTGAAACCGAGCGTCTTTTAGGGATAATCACACCGTCAACGCCAGAGGCATCAGCAGTTCTCAAGATTGAACCTAAATTATGAGGATCTTCAAGTCCATCTAAAATTAAAACTGTAGATAGTTTTTCATTTTCTTTTTGCTGTGCCAGAAACGCATCGAAATCCGCATATTCGTACGGTGCAATATACGCAGCGACACCTTGGTGAGGGGCGTCAGACAATCCATCTAATTTAGATTTTGGCACTGATTGTACAATGATTTTATTACTATTTGCTTTTTTTAAAATTTCATTTATTTGTCCTTTTTTTACGGTGTCTTGAATTAAAATTTTATTAATTGTATGCCCAGAAACAATGGCTTCTTTTACGGCATGACGACCTACGATAACAAGTTCTTCCAAAGTCTCACTACCTTTCATCTATACTTTTCACAATATGTTCAAGCAATGTTGTTAAACGGCTTTGATCTTTTTCAAGATATAAAAAACCAATGATTGCTTCTAACCCTGAACTTTTTCGATACGTTTGTATGTCTGTATTTTTCGCCTTCGTATAACTCTTCGCATTTCTTCCACGGCGAACAATATCTAATTCTTCTTCGGTAAACCAGTTGCTTTCTAACAAGCATTCAAGCGATTGTGCCTGGCTTTTCGCAGACACGTAACGCTTGGCTTCTTGATGTAATCGATTAGGTTTAGCTTTTAATTTCAATATAATATACTCTCTCACAAATTGGTCTAAGACCGCGTCCCCCATATATGCCAAAGTCAATGGGTTTAACAATTTATTATCCATATTAGCCACGTTTAAATCTCACGCCTTGAGGTGTGTCTTCCAAAATAATATTTTGTGCTTTCAATTGATCGCGAATTTCATCTGCACGTGCAAAATCTTTATTTTTTCTTGCTGTGTTTCTTTCTTCGATTAAAGCTTCAACATCTTCGTCTAATAATTCGTCACTTGTTTCTGGTTTTAAAGGTACACCTAATACATCACTAAAAATTTGATATACTGTTTTAAATCGTTCAATCACTTCAGTTGACGTTGTATTTTCTAATACATATTTATTAGCTAATTTTGTCAAATCGTACCAAGCTGTAATGGCATTAGCTGTGTTAAAGTCGTCATTCATAACGGTTTCGAACTGTTCTAAAATCTGGTTGATTTCTTCTATATAATTATCTTGAGCTTCGATATTTGTGGCAATCGCTTCACGTTCCTCGATAACTTGGTAACTATTACGGATACGTTCTAAACCACTTCTAGCAGCACTAACAAGTTCCATATTATAATTGATTGGGCTTCGATAATGTACACTAATCATGAAAAATCGTAATACATCTGGATCAATTTCTTTAATAATCTCGTGTACTAACACAAAGTTACCTAGGGATTTACTCATTTTTTCGTTGTCAATATTAATAAACCCGTTATGCATCCAATAGTTGGCGAATGGCGCATGGTTATGGGCTTCAGATTGGGCGATTTCATTTTCATGATGTGGAAATTGTAAATCAGTACCGCCAGCATGAATATCTATCGTCGCACCAAGTTCATGGTAAGCCATAACAGAGCATTCAATATGCCAACCTGGTCTACCTTTGCCAAATGGACTGTCCCAACTAATTTCATCAGGTTTTGCTTGTTTCCATAATGTGAAATCTAGCGCATCTTCTTTTTGCTCGCCTTGCTCAATGCGTGCACCTACTTTCAAATCATTAAGGGATTGATGACTGAGTTTACCGTAATCTTCAAATTTACGTGTTCTAAAATACACATCTCCACCACTTTGGTAGGCATAACCTTCTTCTACAAGTTCTCCTATAAACTTAATAATGTCATCCATATGATTCATTACTCTTGGGTTTGAAGTTGCTTTTTTCACATTCAAAGCGCCAACATCTTCGTAAAATGCATCGATATAACGATTAGCGATTGTGTTAACAGGTTCATTCAATTCTTTCGAGCGCTTAATCAATTTATCATCTACATCAGTGAAATTTGAAACATAATTTACTTCATAACCTTGGTATTCAAGGTACCTTCTCACAACATCATAGTTAATTGCTGGTCTGGCATTACCTATATGGATGTAATTATATACAGTTGGTCCGCAGACGTACATCTTAACCTTACCTGGTTCTATAGATTTAAACGTCTCTTTTTGACGCGTTAACGTGTTATATAATGTAATCATCTTGAATCTCTCCATTTCTTGTTTTCTCAAGTTGTTTCTCTAATTGTTTTAATTGTTCATAAATCGGATCTGGTAAATTACGATGGTCGAATGTCTTACCAATTCTTCTACCATCTTGTTTAACAATGTGTCCTGGTATACCAACGACTGTAGAATAGCTAGGCACCGAATTCAATACTACTGAATTCGCCCCGATGTTTACATTCGAATTAATTTTAATATTACCGAGTACTTTGGCGCCTGCTGCTATCAGTACATTATCACCTATATCAGGGTGACGTTTTCCTTTTTCTTTACCAGTACCACCTAAAGTAACGCCCTGATAAATTGTAACATTATCACCAATTCTGCATGTTTCTCCAATAACAACGCCCATGCCGTGGTCGATAAATAAACGTTTCCCAATTTGGGCGCCAGGATGAATTTCGATGCCAGTAAAAAAACGTGAAATTTGTGAAATTAATCTTGCTAATATATATCTTTTCTTTTTGTATAAAGCGTGTGCGATTAAATGACTCCATACTGCATGTACGCCCGCATATGAAGTGACTACCTCTAAAGTAGTACGTGCAGCTGGGTCTTGTTCAAACACCATATTTATATCGTCTTTTATTCTTTTTAATATTTTAAACAAGGTTGCGACCTCCTTATTAAAAAAGCACCTCTAACATTAATGTTAGAGGTGCTTTGCACGGTTCCACTCTTTTTTTAAAACAAGCTGCTTGTTCATTAAGTTAGCAATAATCTAACATGGTAAAACAACTTATATTAACTCATTAAAGTTATTCAGTTCATTATTCTAAAGGTGCATTCAACAATTTCCATGATGTGCTCGCAGCAACCGCACACTCTCTTGACACATTCCATTGTCTACTAATCCTTTAGTGTATTCAATTATAATCATAGGTGCTTGATTGTAATTTTTCAAGTATTATCTATTTGATACAATTTACTTATAATCAGCATTAAACGTATTTTTTTAAGCGATTCAATACTTTATCTTTACCTAATACTTCGATTGTATTTGGTAACTCTGGACCATGCATTTGTCCTGTCACAGCTACACGTATTGGCATAAATAATTGTTTGCCTTTAATACCTGTCTCTTTTTGAACTTCTTTAATTGTTTTTTTAATTTCTGCCGCTTCAAAAGGTTCTAGTGCTTCTAATTTGCCATATAAATGGTTCATTAATTCTGGCACTTGTTCCCCATTGATGATTTCTTGCTCATCTGCTCCTAATGTTTGTTCATCACGGAAGAAAATTTCAGATAACGGAACAATTTCGCCAGCGTAACTCATTTCTTTTTGATAAAGAGCAATCAGTTTACGTCCCCATTCTTTATCTTCTTCAGATGGGTTTTCAGGTAATAAATTCGCTTTAACTAAGTGAGGAAAAGCAAGTTCAAAGACTGTTTCAGTGTCTTTTTGTTTCATATATTGGTTATTAATCCAAGCTAATTTTTGTTTGTCGAAGAATGCAGGTGATTTAGATAATCGTTTTTCATCAAAGATTTTAATGAATTCTTCTTTAGAATAAATTTCATCTTCACCTTCAGGGGACCAACCTAATAATGTAATAAAGTTAAATAACGCCTCAGGCAAATAACCCAAATCGCGATATTGCTCAATAAATTGTAGGATTTGGCCATCGCGTTTACTTAATTTTTTACGTTCTTCGTTTACGATTAGTGACATGTGTGCAAATCTTGGCGCTTCCCAACCAAACGTTTCGTAAATCATTAATTGTTTGGGTGTATTTGAAATATGGTCATCTCCACGAATAACATCTGAAATTTCCATCAAGTGGTCATCAATTGCTACTGCAAAATTATACGTTGGCACGCCGTCTTTTTTCACAATAACCCAATCACCCATATTATTTGAGTCAAATGAAATTTCACCTTTCACCATATCGTCAAATGCATATGTTGTATCTTTTGGCACTCGGAAACGAATCGAAGGTTGGCGTCCTTCTGCTTCAAATTGTTGGCGTTCGTCTTCTGTTAAATGTGCATGTTTACCACCGTAACGTGGCATTTCACCACGTGCAATTTGTTGTTCACGTTCTTCTTCTAATTCTTCTTCAGTCATATAGCATTTATACGCTTTATCTTCATCTAACAATTGTTGGATAAGTGGGTTATATATTTCAGCACGTTCTGACTGGCGATAAGGCCCATAACCTTTATCTTTATCTACAGACTCATCCCAATCAATACCTAACCATTTTAAGTTATCAAATTGTGAAGATTCTCCATCTTCTAAATTACGTTTACTATCCGTATCTTCTATACGAATTACAAAATCTCCATCATAATGTTTAGCAAATAAATAGTTAAATAATGCAGTTCTTGCATTACCAATATGCAAATAGCCTGTTGGGCTTGGGGCATATCTAACTCTTACACGATTACTCATTATGTTCACTCCTGTTTAATAATTTTTCACGATTTTAATCTTATATTTTCAGCTTAACTGCGCACACACATAAAAAGAATTCAACCTATGTTACTACACTTTTCAAATGTGCCTAACAATAAGTTAATATAAAAGCATTCAAAGCGTGTTGCTCATTTGCTTATTTATGATATCATAGCTCATCATTTTTTAAAGCATCACTATACTAAAAACAAACGTATGACGCCCATTGAATTTCAAGTTTATAATTCTAAGTACAGTAATACAATTTCGCTATTTATTGTAGCACTTTAAAGATGATTATGATATCACTGTGCTTAAATTAAAATGCTATCTGCACAATTTTTTGAAAATATTGCTCATAATGAAAAGGTTTCATGTGAAACTGTAACTTTTTTAGCTACAATATCAAATGAAACCCGCTTTTTAATTTCAGTATATTTTTTTAGCAAAAATAATGCGTCCGGATGAAGTTTGCAACAAACTTACTACTTCTAAATCAATATATTCACCGATATATTTTTTAGCGTTATCTACAACTACCATTGTACCGTCATCTAAATACCCTACTGCTTGACCAGCTTCTTTCCCCATCTTAGTCAACAACAAGTTAAATCGATCGCCTTGATGTACGGTTGGCTTAATTGCTTCTGATAAGTCGTTCACATTCAACACTTGAACACCTTGTATATGACAGACCTTATTTAGGTTGAAATCTGTAGTAATAATTTGTGCTCTATAATGCAATGCCAATTTAATTAACATTGCATCTATATCACTATGCGATTTTGTTGGATGTATAATGCGCGTAGGGTGCTTTCCATCATGCAAAGCATTGAGCATATCTAAGCCTCTTTGCCCTTTTTCTCTCTTTACACTATCGTTTGCGTCTGCAATTACTTGCAATTCATTAATTACCCCTTGTGGAATTAATATTTCACCGTCTATAAAACCACATTTCAAAACATCTAAAATACGCCCATCAATAATGGCACTCGTATCTATGATTTTAGGCATTGCACTACGTGTATTCATTGACACAGATCGCGCCATATTTTCAGGTAAAAACAATAGCATTTCATCGCGTTTGCGTAGACCAAATTGAAACCCTAAATACCCCAAGATAATCGTGATAATAATAGGTACAAAATGATTTAAAACATTGTTACCAATAATTTGGAAAATAAATGATATCATAACTGAAATAAGTAACCCTATAATGAGTCCAATTGTGGCGAACAATATTTCAATTGCGCTTTGACGCATAATCATTTGTTCTAGTTCTTTCAATGCTAATGTTACTTTTTTAATAAACCAACCAAAGATTACAAATATCAGTACAATCCCTAGTAGCCCATTGAAATAATTATTTGTTAGTAGCGTGAAATGCCCCAAACCAGCATCTGTAATAATTTCTGGTATAAGATACACGCCTAAACTTGCACCTAATATAATATAGCACAAGATTACAATGAGTCTTATCATGTTCAAATGTTAACGCTCCTTTCACATGAAAGCTATTTTGACTATATAAGCCAGTTACATGTTGTATCATTAAGTGATATTAATGCTTAGTTAAAGCATATTTTAAAGCCTCATGTACATTTTTAACACCAATGACTTTAATACCGCTAGGGAATTCCCATCCACCAATATTGGATTCAGGAATAATAATACGTTTAAATCCTAGTTTTTCCGCTTCTTGTACGCGTTGTTCGATACGAGAGACGCGTCTTACTTCTCCCGTCAATCCAACTTCACCAATAAAGCAATCCAATCCGTCTACAGTTAAATCTTTAAAACTAGACGCCGTGGCAATAACAATACCTAAATCAACAGCAGGTTCTGTTAATCTGACGCCACCTGCTACTTTAATATAAGCATCTTGTTGTTGAAGCAAATAATTTTCTTTTTTCTCTAAGACAGCCATCAATAAACTTAATCGATTATGGTCTATGCCTGTAGCCATACGTCTTGGGTTGTTAAATGTGGTCGGTGTCACTAATGCTTGTACTTCTATGAGCAATGGTCTTGTGCCTTCCATTGTCGATACGATTGTTGACCCAGGAACATTAGTAGAACGCTCTTCCAAAAACATTTCTGAAGGGTTTTTCACGCCTTTCAATCCACTCTGCTTCATTTCAAAAATACCCATTTCATTTGTCGAACCAAAGCGATTTTTAACTGCTCTTAAAATACGGTAAGCATGATGCTCATCACCTTCAAAATAAAGTACTGTATCCACCATATGTTCTAATAAACGTGGACCTGCAATTTGCCCTTCTTTAGTTACATGACCAACAATAAAAGTTGGGATGTTTAATTGTTTAGCAATATTCATTAAGCTCTGTGTACTTTCTCTTACTTGAGATACTGAACCAGGCGCAGAGCTGATTTCAGGATGAAAAATAGTCTGTATAGAATCAACTACAAGTAAATCTGGTTTCAATTGTTTAACCGTTTCATGTATCACTTCTAAATCTGTTTCCGCAAACACATTTAAATTACTTGAATCCTCTTCTAATCTATCTGCTCTTAACTTAGTTTGATTTAACGACTCTTCACCTGTTATATATAAAACGCTTTTACTTTGTGATAAAGCAGCACAAATTTGTAGTAATAAGGTCGATTTACCAATACCTGGGTCGCCGCCAATTAATACAAGCGAACCGTTTACAATGCCACCGCCAAGTACTCGGTTAAATTCTGCTGAGTTGGTTTTAATACGTGGTGTCGTCTCATGTTTAATTTCATTTAGTTTTTGTACTTTCGCGCTATTTTCACGACTTCGAACCCCATGTTTTGGGCTTGTCGATTTTTGTTCTATAATTTCTTCCATTTGGTTCCAACCACCACAGTTGGGACATTTGCCCATCCATTTTGGTGATTGATAACCACACGCCATACATTCAAAAATCACTTTCTTTTTGGCCAAAACTGCACCTCCATCTTTATTGAACAAATCTATTTTATACCTCTGTCTAATTAAAAACAAACTTTATTTATATTCGATTCATTTCGATATTTATTGTTTCTTAGCCTTTAATTTTATATTATAGCATGCACTTCAATAGATTAATGTTAAAGTCTATTTTTAAAATTAACACTATTATATATTCAGTACTATTAATATGATATAGGTGATTAAAATTTTTGATTAACATACGATGATGTTTCGTTTATTAACATTTTAGTGATACTTTTTATAAAAGAAGCGCTCCCCAAGTTGCATTTGCATACTTGAGAAGCGCTATTCATACTTGATATCACTTTAATAACTCAATCTTATGAATCAGAAGTCTCTTTTTCTTTTTGATCTTCTGTTCTATCTTTAATATCGTATTTATATTCTTTACCGTCATAATCGATATAAACATTTTTACCTTCGATTTGGTTACCATCCAAGATTAACTCACTTAAGTTATCTTCGATCGTTTTTTGAATTTCGCGGATAAGTGGTCTAGCTCCGTATTCTGGATCATAACCTTCTTCTGCAATTCTTTCTTTCGCTGCATCAGAAACTACGATATCAATATCTTGTTCTGCTAAGCGATCTGTTAATTTATTCACCATCATAGTCACAATTTCTTTCAATTCATCTTTAGAAAGTTTGTGGAATACAATAATGTCATCAACACGGTTTAAGAATTCTGGGCGGAAAGCATTTTTCAATTCTTTCATCATTGTTTTACGAATTGATTCATAATCTTGTCCTTCAGATGCGCCGCCAAAACCTGCAAAGCGTTGATCTTGCAGTTCTTGAGCGCCAACGTTGGAAGTCATAATAATCACTGTATTGCGGAAATCTACTTGACGTCCTTTTGTATCTGTTAAGTGTCCATCATCAAGCACTTGTAACAAGATGTTAAATACATCAGGGTGTGCTTTTTCAATTTCATCGAATAGTATAACTGAATATGGTTTACGTCTAACTTTTTCAGTTAATTGTCCACCATCATCATGACCTACATAACCTGGAGGTGCCCCAACTAAACGGCTCACAGCGTGTTTTTCCATAAATTCACTCATATCTACGCGAATCATTGCATCATCTTCACCAAACATGGATTCTGCTAATGCACGTGCTAATTCTGTTTTACCTACACCTGTAGGGCCTAAGAAGATAAAGCTACCAATTGGACGTTTAGGATCTTTCAATCCTGCTCTAGCGCGTCTTACTGCTTTACTGATAGACGTAACTGCTTCTTTTTGGCCAATAACACGTTTGTGTAACGTATCTTCCAAATTAAGTAGGCGGTCTGATTCTGTTTCATTAATTCTAGTTAATGGAATACCACTCCAACCTGCAATAACTTCTCCAATATCTTCTTCAGACAATGATGTGCTTGCACCGTTTTGAGCGTTTTTCCAATTATTATTCGCTTCTTCATATTGTTTTTCTAATTTAGTTTGTTTATCACGTAAATTTGCTGCATTTTCAAATTCTTGTGCGTGTACAGCAGCATCTTTTTCATTTTTAACTTGTTCAATTTCTTGCTCTAATTCTTTCAAGTTAGGTGGCGTTGTATGACTTTTTAGTCTTACTTTAGAACTTGCTTCATCAATTAAATCAATTGCTTTGTCTGGTAAGAAACGGTCTGACACATAACGATGGCTTAATTTCGCAGCAGATTCTAAAGCTTCATCTGAAATATTAATGCGGTGATGCGCTTCATAACGGTCACGTAAGCCTTTCAAGATTTCAATTGTATCTTCGACTGTTGGCTCGTCCACTTGAACTGGTTGGAAACGACGTTCTAGTGCTGCATCTTTTTCAATGTTTTTACGATATTCATCCAGTGTAGTTGCACCAATACATTGTAGTTCGCCACGCGCTAACGCTGGTTTTAAAATATTAGATGCATCAATTGCGCCTTCTGCACCACCAGCACCAACTAAAGTGTGTAGCTCATCAATAAAGAGTACAACATTGCCTGCTTGGTGAATTTCTTCCATAACTTTTTTCAGACGTTCTTCGAATTCACCACGGTATTTCGTACCAGCTACTACTGTTCCCATGTCTAGAGACATCACGCGTTTACCTTTAAGTGTCTCTGGTACTTCGTTGTTAACGATTGCAAGTGCTAAGCCTTCTGCAATTGCTGTTTTACCTACGCCCGGTTCCCCAATTAAGACTGGGTTATTCTTAGTACGTCTACTTAATACTTCGATAACACGTGTGATTTCTTTATCTCTACCAATCACAGGGTCTAAAGTACCATCATTTGCAATAACTGTTAAATCGCGTGCAAGGCTATCTAATGTTGGTGTGTTATTAGATTTATTTGCTTGTGCGTTTTTATTGCTCATTTCAGGGCTACCTAAAGCTTTAACAACTTGCGCACGTGCTTTAGTAATATTTAAATCTAAATTAGCAAATACGCGTGCTGCAACGCCTTCATTTTCTCTAATTAGACCAAGCAAGATGTGTTCTGTTCCTACAAAATTATGATGTAGTTTTCTTGCTTCATCCATTGATAACTCAATCACTTTTTTAGCGCGTGGTGTGTAGTGTAAAGCACCCATTTGTTCTTGGCCGTGACCAATTAATTTTTCAACTTCTGTCACTACTTTTTCTTCAGTAATATCGAATGATTCTAATACTTTTGCTGCAATACCTTCTGGTTCTTTCATTAAACCTAAAAGTAAATGTTCTGTTCCAATATTTGAATGATTTAAGCGAATCGCTTCTTCTTGAGCATGTGCCAATACGCGTTGTGCACGTTCTGTCAGTCTACCAAATAACATAGCATGACCTCCTAATTTATATGTTCTCTTAATATATCTGCTCTTTTTTCATTAACTGCTCTATCATCTTCATCATCTAACAAGAATGGTGATTGAATTGCGACCATTAACTCATTAAATTTGAAGTCTTCTAAATCAATATAGCCTAAATCTATACCGAGTTTCACTTCACTTAATCTAAATGACGCTTCTTCCATAGATATTAGTCTACTATATTTTAATATTCCTAACGAACGATATACTCTATCTAATGTTTCAATTTCATTATGCTTACTGAGACGTTCGCGAATTTGCATTTCTTCGTTAATAATTTGTTGCACAACTTCAGTTAAACTTTCGATAATTTCTTCTTCTGTTTTACCAAGTGTAAGCTGATTAGAAATTTGATAAATATGACCATATACTTGAGAGCCTTCACCGTAGATACCTCTTATAGTAAATCCAAAGCGATTGATTGTTTGAGCGATTCTATTCATCCGCTTCATAATCGTTAGGCCAGGCAGATGTAGCATTACACTCGCTCTCATACCAGTCCCTATATTTGTCGGGCAAGTTGTTAAATAACCAAGTGTTTCATCAAAGCTAACATCTAGTTCACTATCGAGTGTATCATCTATAGAAGAAGCCTTATCATATAATGTTTGCAATGATAGGTCATTTCCCATAGCTTGAATGCGTATATGATCTTCTTCATTTACCATAACACTTAAAGATTCATCATCATTCAAAAGCACAGCTGAAGCAGGCTGCTTTATTAACTCTGGGCTTATAAGATGTTTCGCTACAAGTTTATACTTACTCTGTTGATCCAAAGTGTCTAATCTCTGTATAAACATATCAGGAAGCGCATCTTGTACCTCATTTATTACTCTATAACCATCTTGTTCTGAAGGAAACATCAAAGGATGAACATGATTTTCTAAATTTCTAGCTAATCGGAGCCTTGAGGACATCACAATTGGACTCTCTTCCTCATCTCTCATCCACTCACTAATATGAGTACTAATATCATTTTTACTCATCATGTTTCACCTCGCTGTCTTCTTTTAATGCTTTAATTTCATCTCTAACAATTGCAGCTTCTTCAAAATTTTGTTCTTCAATCAATTGATTTAAATAGTTTGTTTTTTCTTCTATTTGTTTTTTTAACGCTAACTTTCTGTGTGAAGAGCGTGGTGTTTTTCCAGTGTGTTCAATTTGACCACCTTGTACACGTCGTACAATATCAACAATGTCATCTTTAAATGTTGCATAGCAGTCTGCACAACCAAATTTACCGACATGTGCAATATCTTTTAACGTCATTTGACAAGTAGGACATCTTTTCTCTTCTTTAAAAGCTATTTCATCGAAATCAATACCATGTTTAGCTGCTAAATGCTGTAATATTTGCTTTACAACAAAGGCACCCTCAATATCATCTTGTGACTGCATTTGCTGATTTTGAGTCCAAGGATTACCTCCTTGTGCACATGTGGAACATACCCATCTTTCATGTATACCGTCTTGTCCTTTAACCGCTAACTTAACTTCCGCTTCATTTAAATGACAATTTTCGCACAGCACGACTAAACACCTCTCTTTAATAGTAATTTATCACATGTAATACGCGTTTAACTATATTAGCACGTATGATATCTCTTGATAATACATCCATTTTCAATGTTTCTCTATCAATGACCGCATAAATCATCTTCGCTTCCCGTTCGCTAAGATATTCTTTATCTAATAAGCCATCTATAATGTAATAGGCTTGTTGTTGTGAAATAGACGGTCCTATTAATTGAAGTAAATGGTTAATGTAACCTGTTTCGTCTTTATTTTCAATTTTAGTGATTCGAATGTAGCCGCCGCCACCTCTTTTACTTTCTATTTCATAGCCGTGTTCATTAGTGAATCGTGTTTTGATCACGTAATTTAATTGAGAAGGCACACAGTCAAAACGCTGTGCAATATTTGCACGCTGAATTTCAACAACATCTTCATTGGCGTCTTCAAATAATTTTTTAATGTATTGTTCTATGATGTCGGACATGTTATGCATGATTATCACCTCTTTTGACCTTCTTTGACTATATTATATGACCAACTTTGACCTTTTTCAACCAATATGTTTTAAAAATTTTCATTTTATGCATGTAAGAAATCTCCCATTTATTGTATTATAGGAGTTAAGAAAAAATTTAAAGGGATGAAATTATTATGCATATTATCATTGGTTTAATTGGGATTGCAGTTTTTCTTGCATTAGCTTTTCTCTTTAGCTCTGATAGAAAAAATATTCGTTGGCAATACATTGGCCTATTACTCGTCATACAACTTGTATTTGCGTTTATACTATTAAAAACAAAATTTGGTATTACTGTCATTGGTGCCATTTCAGACGGCTTTAACTATCTACTAGCTAAAGCTGCAGAAGGCGTCAACTTTGTTTTCGGTGGGTTTGAATTTGTGGATCCTAACAATCCACCATTCTTCTTCAATGTCTTATTACCAATTGTTTTTATTTCAGCACTAATTGGTATTTTACAATATACAAAAATATTACCGTTTATTATTAACTATTTAGGATTAGCTATTTCTAAAGTGAATGGGATGGGACGCTTAGAATCATATAATGCAGTAGCAGCAGCAATTTTAGGACAATCAGAAGTATTTATTTCGCTAAAAAAAGAATTAGCGCATATTCCTAGACAACGCCTTTATACATTAACTGCTTCAGCCATGTCTACTGTATCAGCTTCAATCATTGGCGCGTATTTCACATTAATTGAACCACGGTATGTTGTTACAGCAGTCGTTTTAAATTTATTCGGCGGTTTTATTATTGCTTCTATTATCAATCCATACAAAGTAGATGTTAATGAAGATAAATTAATCGTTGAAGACAGTGAAACAGAGAAACAATCTTTCTTTGAAATGTTAGGGGAATACATTTTAGATGGATTTAAAGTCGCTGTAATCGTAGGTGCAATGCTAATTGGTTACATAGCCATTATTGCTTTACTCAATGGAGTTGTCAGTGCTATTTTCACAGCAGCTTCAGGTGGAAGTATTACTTGGGACTTCCAAACTTTCATTGGTTTCATATTTGCACCATTAGCCTTCTTAATTGGTGTGCCATGGAGCGATGCCGTTCAAGCTGGCTCGATTATGGCAACAAAATTATTGTCAAATGAATTCGTTGCTATGCAAAGTTTAAAAGAAGTTAAAGACATGAGCGAACATGCTAAAGGCGTTATATCTGTATTTGTTGTCTCATTTGCTAACTTCAGCTCTATCGGAATCATTTCAGGCGCAATTAAATCACTTAACAACGAAAAAGGAGATATGGTAGCGCGTTTTGGGTTGAAACTTTTATTTGGTGCTACACTCGTTTCATTTATTTCTGCTGCAATCGCAGGTTTCTTCATCTAAATGAAATTAAGATAAAACAGGTCGATTCTTATATATACAAGAATCGACCTGTTTTTATTTGGTTTATTTTAAACTTTTTCACTTAGTGTTGTTTTCACAATATGATTAATGAAATATCGTGTTATACGGTAATCATCTGTTAACTCCGGATGAAATGAGACACCTAAATAGCGTCCTTCTTGGACTGCTACAATCTTTTCTCCGATTTTGCTTAAGATGGATACATTTCCATGCACTTCTGCTATATGTGGGGCTCTAATAAAGACGCCTTCTATATCAGCAGCAACATCTTTAACATCTAATTCACTTTCAAAACTATCTACCTGTCTACCGAAAGAATTTCTTTGGACTGAAATATCTAATTTGTTGAGATAGCCTTCTTCTCCAACGATATCTTTTGCCATGACAATGAGCCCCGCACACGTTCCAAACATAGGTAAATCAGATTGTTGTAATGCTTCTTTAAAACCATACAAATTCATTAGTCGGCGCAATGTCGTTGATTCGCCACCAGGTAGTATTAAACCATCAATATCTTTTAATTGTTCTACATGCTTAACAGCGATGCCTTCATGACCGCTTAGTTCAATATGTTTTAAATGCTCTCTTACAGCCCCTTGTAAGGCTAAAACACCTATTTTCATATTACCAACCACGCTCTTGCATACGTTCTTCTAAGGATAAGTCATTAATATCTAAACCTTTCATCGCAGTACCTAATTCTTTAGCTAAACGTCCAATTAATTCATAGTCTTGGTAGTGTGTTGTAGCTTGTACAATTGCTTTGGCAAATTTTTCAGGGTCTTCTGATTTAAAAATGCCTGAACCAACAAATACACCATCAGCCCCCAATTCCATCATTAAAGCTGCGTCTTGTGGGGTTGCAACACCGCCTGCAGCAAAGTTTACAACTGGTAACTTACCATTTTCTTTAATTGATTTTAACACATCATACGGCGCGCCAATATTTTTGGCTTCAGTCATAATTTCGTCGTCATTCATCACTGTGATGCGATTCACTTCAGCGTTTACTTGTCTAATATGTCTAACGGCTTCAACAATATTACCTGTACCTGGCTCGCCTTTTGTACGTAACATAGCAGCTCCTTCGCCTATACGACGTGAAGCTTCCCCTAAATTGCGACAACCACAAACAAATGGTACTGTAAAGGTATCTTTACGCAAGTGGAATTCTTCGTCTGCTGGTGTTAAAACTTCTGATTCGTCGATATAATCAACACCCATGGCTTCAAGCACACGTGCTTCTGTTATATGACCAATACGGCCTTTTGCCATTACTGGTATAGATACTGCATTCATCACTTCTTCTACAATTTTAGGATTTGCCATTCTAGCAACACCGCCTGCAGCTCTTATATCAGAAGGCACACGTTCTAATGCCATTACTGCAACTGCACCTGATTCTTCTGCAATTTTCGCTTGTTCTGCATTAACGACGTCCATAATAACACCGCCTTTTTGCATTTCAGCCATTCCTCTTTTAACTCTTTCTGATCCTGTAAATTTAGACATCTTATTTACCCCTTTACTTAGTTGATTAAATTCATTTTAAAAGATAAACTGGTATTTAAAAAGGTACACTTTCAAAATAATTTAGGAGGTCAGTTTATTGTCTAAAAATCATCTCTATGTCAATTTATATGAAACTTTGAAACAACAAATCATAGAAGGTCAATATAAATCTGAAGATAAGTTTCCATCTAAACGTGCGTTGGGACAACATTTATCAGTAAGTAACACTACGATTGAACATGCCTATCAACTTTTATTAGATGAAGGGTACATTTATTCTAAACCGAGGTCGGGTTATTTTGTTTCTGATATTGAAACGCTTCCTATCATTCCTACAAATATCAATCATGCACATCAGATATTTAGCTCAAACGAAAACTTCCATAATCCAAAACCAGATTACGATTTAGCGTTTAATATGTCTGAAATTGATACAGAATACTTCCCAATGAAACAATTTAGAAAATATGCTAAAGATGCTTTTGAAGATGATG
Source organism: Staphylococcus sp. GDY8P120P (assembly GCF_017892065.1). Taxonomy (NCBI): domain Bacteria; kingdom Bacillati; phylum Bacillota; class Bacilli; order Caryophanales; family Staphylococcaceae; genus Staphylococcus; species Staphylococcus sp. GDY8P120P. The sequence goes on from NZ_JAESKI010000001.1 coordinate 70,469, forward strand.
AACTCGATCTTCTGCTACATGCAAGTTTCAAAGGGGAAATCTCATTAAGACAAGAAATTGCGCATTATTTATTTAATAGTCGTGGTGTTACTTGCCATCCTGAACAAATTATTATTGGTTCTTCGACTGAGCAACTTATCAATCTTTTAACAGATATTTTAAGTAACGGCAAATTTTTAATAGAAAACCCTAGTTATCCCCCTATTAAGCAAGTATTAGATAAAAAACAAATAACCTACCTTCAAGTCCCGGTCAGCCATACAGGGATAGAAATAGATTATTTCCAAAAATCAAATAATAATATTGCTTATGTCACACCTTCTCATCAATTTCCAACAGGTTATGTGATGAGCTTAAAAAAACGCACACAACTTATAAATTGGGCACAACAAAGTGAAGGTAGATATATCATTGAAGATGATTATGATTCAGAATTTCGATATTTTGGGAAACCTATTCCTGCCTTACAAAGTTTAGATACTAAAGACAAAGTTATTTATATCAGTACTTTCTCCAAATCACTGTTCCCAAGCTGTAGAATAGCTTATTTAGTATTGCCGAATAAATTATTATCAACTTATAATCAATTAAATAACAAGGAAGGTAATACAGTTCCTGCTCACACGCAAAAAATAGTAGCAAATTTTATGAAATCCGGTAGTTTTGAAAGACATTTAAATAAAATGAGAAATGTATATAGACATAAATTAACGACTATTTTAAATGCATTGATGCCATATCAATCTCAGTTAAAAATAGACGGTGCTTTAGCAGGTATGCACTTTACATTAACTGTAAAAAACAGTCTCACAATGAAACAATGTCTAGAGAACGCCAAAAAAAACAAATTAAAAATCATACCTTTTAGTCAATATGACAATAACCAAAATTCAGCAAAATTTATTTTAGGATTTGGTGGGATACCTATATCTCAATTAAAAGAACATACAGATGCGCTTATTAAATCTTTAATAGTATAAATTAGTATCATTTAAATAATAGATTAAAAATTCTTTCTTTTAAAATGTCACTTTTCTTTTTATGCAGTTAATGGAACTTATACATGAGCTGAGGGCTCATGTATTTCTCACTTGCACGCTTTCCTTACTCACTTATCACTTGTAAGCTCGTTTCGTCTTTCGCTTAGTTCGTCAGCTTCAAACGCTAACACAAGACAATCGTTTTTCAGTGCTTCACACTCGTAGTTAAGTCCTTTTGGCAA
>NZ_JAESKI010000010.1:0-4985 GCF_017892065.1 Staphylococcus sp. GDY8P120P
ATGACGGTTTTACAAGATTAGATTTAGCTTTTGATTTTGAAGATGATTTAAGTGATTATTATGCGATGACTGATAAATCAGTTAAGAAAACTATCTTTTACGGTCGTAATGGTAAGCCTGAAACAAAATATTTCGGCGTGAGAGATAGTGATAGATTTATTAGAATTTATAATAAAAAACAGGAACGTAAGGATAATGCAGATGTTGAAGTTATATCTGAACATTTGTGGCGTGTAGAAATTGAGCTTAAAAGAGATATGGTTGATTACTGGAATGATTGTTTTAATGATTTACATATTTTGAAACCAGCTTGGACTACTTTAGAAAAAACTAACGAGCAAGCTATGGTTTATACTTTGCTACATGAAGAAAGTATGTGGGGAAAGCTAAGTAAGAATACTAAGTATAAATTTAAGAATTTAATCAAAGAAATATCTCCAGTTGATTTAACTGATTTAATGAAATCGACTTTAAAAGCGAATGAAAAACAATTGCAAAAGCAGATTGAATTTTGGCAGCGTGAATTTAGATTTTGGAAGTGAGATAAAATTTATATTTTTAAGATGTTATAAATTTTCAGGAGGTTCTAATTTGAAAAAAGTAGAGATTCAGGTTTCTGAAGGAATATTGTTACGTGATGCAATTAATGATGATATTAATGATTATTTAGCTGTTCCGTTTAATGAAGAACTTTTAAAAATGTACGGCTCTAGTATGGATCATCGTACTAAGAAGTCTAAAGAAAAAGTTGCAAATATGATTGAAGAAATTAAGAATAACCCTTTTGAATGGGTTATTGACTACAATGGTAAATTTATTGGGCAAGCTAGTTTGAAGTTAGAGAAAGAAGATAACAAGGCTAGGTATGCTATTGGTATTTTTAATCCAAATTATTGGTCTAAAGCAATAGGTAGTAATGTAACTAAGTCTTTACTTGAATATGCTTTTAATAATTTAGATTTACATAAAGTTTATTTAAGAGTATTAGATTATAATCTAAGAGCTATTAAATCTTATAAAAAAGTTGGTTTTATTGAAGAAGGAAGAGATAGAGAAGGTGCATTAATAAATAAGCAATATTGTACTGATATTTATATGGGAATTTTGAAGAAGGACTATAAATAATAACCATCATTTTTGGTTGCATAGGTTTTGAATTTGAATTTGGTTTTGAACTATGAGTGGCTAGCATTTTGCCACTCATTTTTTGCGTAAGCAAAAACATAAAGGGTATGGGATTAATCCCATCAAGCCGGTATATTCAGAACGAAGTGGCTAGAATATACGACGCTTGCCAAACCACATTATTACTTGAAATTTTGTTGATTATCCTATAATCTACAAATATAGAAAGTCATATATTTCGAAGAAACGTGGTGGGATTGAATGAGTGAACATGATAATAATTTGGCTAGCGATTTGTCTGTTGGGGAAAACCGAAAACCCAACCGCAAAGAGCCAAAACAAATTAGTTTCAGAGTGAGCGAATCCGAATATGAAAAGTTAAGGTCATCTGCCGAAACTTTGAATATGAGTGTGCCGAATTTTGTTAAGAAAAAGGCACATGGGAGTCGATTGGTAGCGCCCAAATTTGATAAAGAGACGCGACAATCGATTGCCAAAGATTTAAGTAAATTAGGGGCAAATGTGAATCAGATTGCTAAATATTGCAATCAACATCAACATGATGCACCAAATTATGAGGGTTTAGAACATAATATCAATGCAGTACGTGAAAGGTTGGATGAAATATGGCAAAAACTAAATTAAGAGTTGTTTTTAATGTGATAGCAGCATTAATCTTTTTTGTCTACATATGTTTGATATGGGTTATTGATATTAATGAAATTGGGGCACTTATTTATTCAGTTTTGTTTTTTGGAACACTTATTCTAAGAGATAAAGTTGCGCCTAAAAAGAACCGAAGTGATGAAGATGGCAACAACTAAATTAGGTAATACCAAATCGGCAAGTCGAGCAATCAATTAAATTAGGAGCAAATGTGAATCAGATTGCTAAATATTGCAATCAACACCAACATGAAGTACTAGATTACACAGTTTTAGAACGTAATATCAATACAGTGCGTGAAAGGTTGGATGAGATATGGAAAAGCCTAAATTGAGACTAATTTTTAATATTATTATCGGTATATTGGCACTTATTTACATTGGTTTAGTTATATTTTCTGGGTTTACTAATAATATTTGGTTTATTGCTTTTTTATTTATCGTTATGATTTTGCATATTTTAAAAGCAATTTTTGCACCTAAAAAGAATCGAAGTGATGAATATCGCAACTACTAAATTAGGTAATACCAAATCGGCAAGTCGTGCTATTAATTATGCAGAGAAACGTGCAGAAGAAAAGAGTGGCTTAAATTGTGATGTAGACTATGCAAAGTCAGCTTTTAAACAAACAAGAGCTTTATATGGCAAAGAAAATGGGATTCAAGCACATACAGTGATTCAATCTTTTAAACCTAACGAAGTCACACCAGAACAATGTAATCAACTAGGTTTAGAATTAGCCGAGAAGATAGCACCGAATCATCAAGTAGCAGTTTATACGCATACAGATAAAGACCATTATCACAATCATATTGTGATTAATTCAGTTGATTTAGAAACGGGTAAGAAATATCAAAGTAATAAAAAACAACGTGAATTAGTTAAACAAGAGAATGATAATGTCTGTCGTGAACATGGTTTGAGTGTGACAGAACGTGGCACTGCCAAAATGAGATACACGCAAGCAGAAAAAGGCATTGTGTTTGATAGAGATGAATATTCTTGGAAAGATGAATTGCGTGATCAGATTGAAAATGCTAAAGCACATACAAGCAATTTAGAGACGTTTTCAGAGCATTTAGAAGAAAAAGGGATAGAAGTTAAGCTTCGTGGCGAAACAATCTCATATAAGCCTGAAAATGCAAATAAATGGGTGCGTGGAAGAACGCTAGGTTCAGATTATGAAAAAGGGGCGATTGACTATGAGCATGAAAGACATCAAGAACAACAAAGAGAATTCGAATATGCAGACGGATTCAAGGTCAACTGGGACGCAGTCGAGCAACACACAGAGCAACTTAAACAACGAAGAGTTGAACGAGCTCAAGAGACAAAACAAGCTAATCGTAAAATATCTAGCAGAGATACAAGAGAATCAGAAAATCAGAGAGAAAGAACACAAAGAAACAACGTCCGAATTGAAAGAGGCAACGAAGGAATTTCGAGATAAAAGCTTAAAGATTCGTAATGATTTTGTAGATGTACTTCAAGAAAAATTAAAACATGTCGATACAGAAGAATTAAAAGATATATTAGGCAGAGATATTTACAGAGTAAGAGAAGAAAATGACCGTATGTTGCAAGAAGTAAGAGCGTCACATGAACACTATAAAAAAAGACAAAAGCAATTATTTACGGGTATTGGGGCAATGTTGTTAGTCTTTATGCTATTTGCTTTGATTATGACAATTGGTAGTGACTTTATGAATTTCTTGCCTATAGATACACTACAGAAAGTCATAGCAGACAAAATAGCAGCATCTGAGGGCTTTATGACATTTGTTTGGTATATTGCTTATGGTGTGCCTTATTTACTCGGAATAATAGCATTTGTTGTTTTATACGAATGGATTAGAGCGAAATTTAAAGATTAAGCACGCATTTATGCCGAGAAAATCTATTTGTCGATGAGAGCCCTTAATTAGACTAAAAGCGCCAGCGGTCGGATAGCGTCAGCTATCAAATCGACCGATGGACAGCTTTAGGATTATTAAGGAGCGCAGAATCATCGGCAAATAGAGGAATTGGAATAAAGCAATTTTAACTATAAAATTTTTGATAGTATCGTTAAAAATCTTTATACTTTTTGTAATCATTAAAAGAGGTGATAAGTTATGAATAACGAAGAAATATATAATTTATGGATATCAGCTTGGAATAAAGATATAGATATAGTTAATGAAATTGCAGATGATGCTTGTGTGGTCCATCAAGCGAGAACTGATGGGAAAGATTCAAAAAGATTAAAAGGTCCTACTGCATTGAAAGATATAATAAAGTCTAGTTCATATTATTTTAAAGAATATAAAATGTCATTAGTTGTAGAACCAATTATTAATAATAATTATATTTCAGCTAGATGGAATTTTACAGGTAGTTATAATGGAAATATGGAAGGAGCTAAAGCGAAAGAAGGCAAAAGAATAAGTTTTGATGGAACTGATATTTTTTATATTGAGAATGAAAAGATAAAAGATTATTGGGTCTCTTCTGATGGAATAAATTTTATGGAGCAGTTAGAAATTCTATAAAACAACTTAAAGGCTTAATCTAATTAGACCAAGTCTTTTTGTAGTGTTATATTAATAACAAAATAAAACAAAGAAGTCGCTCACCCGAAACCGACCAAAGTTTTTGTGAACGACAACCTTAAATAAAATATAATGAGTTATGTTTTATTATTATTTGTATATCTAGATATTAAACGATATTTGTATATTCTTCAAGATATATATTTGTATACTTAATTGGGTGAGCGACTTCTTAAATAAAATTAAGGAGTCGATTTTTTATGAGTAAAAAAGAACAAGAAATTCATTCAAATCAAGGTACAGAAAGCGAAAATATAAATTTCTCTAAAACCGGCTACTCTAATAGCCGGTTAAGTGGTCAAACTTTGGGAAAATCTCAACCCAAATTAAGTTTTGATGCTATGACTATTGTTGGAAATCTTAATAAAAACAATGCTCACAAACTATCTGAATTTATGAGTGTTGAGCCACAAATTCGACTTTGGGATATGCTACAAACCAAATTTAAAGCTAAAGCTCTACAAGAAAAAGTTTATATTGAATATGACAAAGTAAAAGCAGATAGTTGGGATAGACGTAATATGCGTGTTGAATTTAATCCGAATAAACTTACACAGGAAGAAATGCTTTGGTTAAAACAAATCGACTACATGGAAGATGACG
>NZ_JAESKI010000011.1:0-4497 GCF_017892065.1 Staphylococcus sp. GDY8P120P
TACAAGATTAGATTTAGCCTTTGATTTTGAAGATGATTTGAGTGACTACTATGCAATGTCTGATAAAGCAGTTAAGAAAACTATTTTTTATGGTCGTAATGGTAAGCCAGAAACAAAATATTTTGGCGTGAGAGATAGTAATAGATTTATTAGAATTTATAATAAAAAGCAAGAACGTAAAGATAATGCAGATGCTGAAGTTATGTCTGAACATTTATGGCGTGTAGAAATCGAACTTAAAAGAGATATGGTGGATTACTGGAATGATTGCTTTAGTGATTTACATATCTTGCAACCAGATTGGAAAACTATCCAACGCACTGCGGATAGAGCAATAGTTTTTATGTTATTGAGTGATGAAGAAGAATGGGGAAAGCTTCACAGAAATTCTAGAACAAAATATAAGAATTTGATAAAAGAAATTTCGCCAGTCGATTTAACGGACTTAATGAAATCGACTTTAAAAGCGAACGAAAAACAATTGCAAAAACAAATCGATTTTTGGCAACATGAATTTAAATTTTGGAAATAGTGTACATATTAATATTACTGAACAAAAATGATATATTTAAACTATTCTAATTTAGGAGGATTTTTTTATGAAGTGTCTATTTAAAAATTTGGGGAATTTATATGAGGTGAAAGAATAATTTACCCCTATAAACTTTAGTCACCTCAAGTAAAGAGGTAAAATTGTTTAGTTTATATAAAAAATTTAAAGGTTTGTTTTATAGCGTTTTATTTTGGCTTTGTATTCTTTCATTTTTTAGTGTATTAAATGAAATGGTTTTAAATGTTTCTTTACCTGATATTGCAAATCATTTTAATACTACTCCTGGAATTACAAACTGGGTAAACACTGCATATATGTTAACTTTTTCGATAGGAACAGCAGTATATGGAAAATTATCTGATTATATAAATATAAAAAAATTGTTAATTATTGGTATTAGTTTGAGCTGTCTTGGTTCATTGATTGCTTTTATTGGTCACAATCACTTTTTTATTTTGATTTTTGGTAGGTTAGTACAAGGAGTAGGATCTGCTGCATTCCCTTCACTGATTATGGTGGTTGTAGCTAGAAATATTACAAGAAAAAAACAAGGCAAAGCCTTTGGTTTTATAGGATCAATTGTAGCTTTAGGTGAAGGGTTAGGTCCTTCAATAGGGGGAATAATAGCACATTATATTCATTGGTCTTACCTACTTATACTTCCTATGATTACAATAGTAACTATACCTTTTCTTATTAAAGTAATGGTACCTGGTAAATCAACAAAAAATACATTAGATATCGTAGGTATTGTTTTAATGTCTATAAGTATTATATGTTTTATGTTATTTACGACAAATTATAATTGGACTTTTTTAATACTCTTCACAATCTTTTTTGTGATTTTTATTAAACATATTTCAAGAGTTTCTAACCCTTTTATTAATCCTAAACTAGGGAAAAACATTCCGTTTATGCTTGGTTTGTTTTCTGGTGGGCTAATATTTTCTATAGTAGCTGGTTTTATATCAATGGTGCCTTATATGATGAAAACTATTTATCATGTAAATGTAGCGACAATAGGTAATAGTGTTATTTTTCCTGGAACCATGAGTGTTATTGTTTTTGGTTATTTTGGTGGTTTTTTAGTGGATAGAAAAGGATCATTATTTGTTTTTATTTTAGGATCATTGTCTATCTCTATAAGTTTTTTAACTATTGCATTTTTTGTTGAGTTTAGTATGTGGTTGACTACTTTTATGTTTATATTTGTTATGGGCGGATTATCTTTTACTAAAACAGTTATATCAAAAATAGTATCAAGTAGTCTTTCTGAAGAAGAAGTTGCTTCTGGAATGAGTTTGCTAAATTTCACAAGTTTTTTATCAGAGGGAACAGGTATAGCAATTGTAGGAGGTTTATTGTCACTACAATTGATTAATCGTAAACTAGTTCTGGAATTTATAAATTATTCTTCTGGAGTGTATAGTAATATTCTTGTAGCCATGGCTATCCTTATTATTTTATGTTGTCTTTTGACGATTATTGTATTTAAACGTTCTGAAAAGCAGTTTGAATAGTTATATTATATTTTGGTTTAGAACTATGAGTGGCTAGCATTTTGCCACTCATTTTTTGCGTTAGCAAAAACAGGTTTAAGCCTCGCAGAGCACACGTATTAACGACTTATTAAAAATAAGTCTAGTGTGTTAGACTTAAACTATTAAATACACATGAAACCTTTGTGCTTAGGAGTGATTTTTATATGTCTTATTCCATTGTTAGAGTTTCAAAAGTTAAATCTGGAACAAATACAACGGGCATACAAAAACATGTTCAAAGAGAAAATAATAATTATGAAAATGAAGATATAGACCATAGTAAAACTTACTTAAATTATGATTTGGTAAATGCTAATAAACAGAATTTTAATAACTTGATTGATGAAAAAATCGAACAGAATTATACAGGCAAAAGAAAAATTAGAACAGACGCGATTAAACACATTGATGGTTTAATTACATCAGACAATGATTTCTTTGATAATCAAACGCCAGAAGATACAAAGCAGTTTTTTGAATATGCTAAAGAGTTTTTAGAACAAGAATACGGTAAAGATAATTTATTATATGCAACAGTTCACATGGACGAAAAAACACCACATATGCATTATGGCGTTGTTCCAATAACTGATGATGGTCGTTTAAGTGCTAAAGAAGTTGTAGGTAATAAAAAAGCTTTAACAGCGTTTCAAGATAGATTTAATGAGCATGTTAAACAACGAGGATATGATTTAGAACGTGGGCAATCAAGACAAGTAACAAATGCTAAACATGAGCAAATAAGTCAGTATAAACAAAAAACAGAATATCATAAGCAAGAATATGAACGTGAGAGCCAAAAAACAGACCATATAAAGCAAAAGAACGATAAATTAATGCAAGAGTACCAAAAATCGTTAAATACGCTTAAAAAGCCTATAAATGTTCCGTATGAGCAAGAAACTGAAAAAGTAGGTGGTTTATTTAGCAAAGAAATACAAGAAACTGGAAATGTTGTAATAAGCCAAAAAGATTTCAATGAATTTCAGAAACAGATAAAAGCTGCTCAAGATATTTCGGAAGATTACGAGTATATAAAGTCTGGTAGAGCCTTAGATGATAAAGATAAGGAAATACGAGAGAAAGATGATTTATTAAATAAAGCAGTTGAGCGTATTGAAAACGCAGACGATAATTTTAACCAACTTTACGAAAATGCAAAGCCACTTAAAGAGAATATAGAAATAGCGTTAAAGCTTTTAAAAATCTTACTAAAAGAGTTAGAACGAGTTTTAGGAAGAAATACCTTTGCGGAAAGAGTTAATAAGTTAACAGAAGATGAACCAAAACTAAATGGTTTAGCAGGAAACTTAGATAAAAAAATGAATCCAGAATTATATTCAGAACAGGAACAGCAACAAGAACAACAAAAGAATCAAAAACGAGATAGAGGTATGCACTTATAGAACATGCATTTATGCCGAGAAAACTTATTGGTTGGAATGGGCTATGTGTTAGCTAACTTGTTAGCGAGTTGGTTGGACTTGAATTGGGATTAATCCCAAGAAAGTACCAACTCAACAACACATAAAGCCCTGTAGGTTCCGACCAATAAGGAAATTGGAATAAAGCAATAAAAGGAGTTGAAGAAGATGAGTAAAAATTTAGATAAGGGATTGGTTATATCAACAGTTTTAAACGTTATTCTTTGCATGCTTTTAATATTAACTATGCGAGTAGAAAGTTTAACTGTATCAGTTATATTAGCAATAATCACTGGAGTAAATGCAGTATATTTAGTTGCTAAGGTTTTAAAACAGAAAAAGACCTGATCTGATTAGACCAAGTCTTTTGATAGTGTTATATTAATAAACAAATAAAAAAGAAGTCGCTCACTCCCTGACCAAAGTTTGTGATAGCGACTTACCCAAAGAAAAAACACTAAGTTGTTTTTTTATATTTTGTATATCTAGATATTAAACGATATAAGTTTATTCTTCAAGATATATATTCGGGTGAGCGACTTCTTAAATTAAGGAGTCGATTTTTTATGAGTAAAAATAATCATACAAATCATTCAAATCACTTAGAAAATCACGATTTAGACAATTTTTCTAAAACCGGCTACTCTAATAGCCGGTTGGACGCACATACTGTGTGCATATCTGATCCAAAATTAAGTTTTGATGCAATGACGATCGTTGGAAATCTCAACCGAGACAACGCTCAAGCCCTTTCTAAATTTATGAGTGTAGAGCCCCAAATAAGACTTTGGGATATTCTTCAAACAAAGTTTAAAGCTAAAGCACTTCAAGAAAAAGTTTATATTGAATATGACAAAGTGAAAGCAGATAGTTGGGATAGACGTAATATGCGTATTGAATTTAATCCAAACAAACTTACACGAGATGAAATGATTTGGTTAAAACAAAATATAATAAGCTACATGGAAGATGACGGTTT
>NZ_JAESKI010000012.1:0-135742 GCF_017892065.1 Staphylococcus sp. GDY8P120P
AAACACGTCAAAAGCGAACTGGGCTTTGTATTAATGGCACTTAATATAAGAAAAGTAGTAGCTCAACGAGCTAACTATAATCAAAACAATTATGAAAAAGGCAATTTCTATATTATTTCAATAGAAATTGCCTTTTTTCACTTGTCCGAGAACTTTATGTCCCAGGCTCTTTGCATAGGCAACAAGTGTCTGCAATAGGAATATAATGCGCTACTTTTAATTGAAGTACGTTGGCGAACCTTATACATGTGTTTGATTCATGTAATCTGCTTCACCTAGCCCTTTTTATTCTTCATTTGAAATATAATGCGCTTTTCCTTTTAAGAAAAGACTTAAAACAAATGCTAATGCACTGAGTACTGTGGCAATGAGGAATGCACTATTGACCCCGTTAATTGAAGCTAGTTTTTGAACAAATTCTAATATTTGAGAAGTAGCCATTTGCTCTCCACCCATCGCTTGTGCCATTTCTTGTAAACGATCTTTAATAAATGGATTGGTTTTATCTAAATCTTGTGCGTAACCAGCAGCGTATTGTGTCGTTTGTGTTGACATTACTGTGACTAATAGTGCTGTACCAATTGAACCAGCCAATTGTCTTAAAGTATTAGACAAAGCATTACCATGTGCAATAAGCCGTGATGGTAATGCATTCATACCAGCAGTCATAATTGGCATCATAACAAAACTCATACCAAACGAGCGCACAATGTAAATCATCATTAAATGGCCGTAAGTTGTGTTCATATTTAATTTCGTTAATTCCCAAGTAGCATAAGTCATGATTGCAGTACCAATTAAAGCGAGAGGCTTAATACCAATCGTATCTAATAATTTTCCTGCTATAGGGCCCATGACACCCATAATTAATGCACCTGGTAATAATAAAAGTCCTGATTGTATCGGTGTAAAACCTCTTAAGTTTTGTAAATAAAGTGGCAATAAAATCATACCGCCGAATAAACTCATTGTTACAATCATATTGATAACAGTAGTTAAAGTAAAGCCTGAATATTTTAATACTTCCATACTTAGCATTGGCACACGCATTGTAAGCTCTCTAATAACAAATGCAATGATAAATATAACACCTATAACAAGTGACACTACAACAATTGGAGAACCCCAAGAATTATTACCTGCTTCACTAAAGCCGTATAATAATGCACCAAAACCAATTGTACTGAAGATGATACCTGGCACATCTGCTTTTGGATTGGTAGTGACTTGATATACTCTAAACCATATATAGGCAACTGCTAATGAAATTAAACCTACGATAAACATACCATAGAACATAATATTCCAATGGTAGTTTTCTACGATATAACCGGATAATGTCGGTCCAATCGCGGGTGCTAAGATCATTGCTATACCAAGTGTCCCCATTGCTGCACCACGTTTTTCAGGTGGAAATATAGTCATGAATACATTTGTACCAAGTGGCATTAAGACACCGGCACCTATCGCTTGAAGCACACGACCTACCATCATGATAGTAAATGAACCTGACATACCACAGACCAGAGAGCCTATGGTAAATAATACCATTGCTATTAAAAACAATTTACGATATGAATATTTATTAAATAAATACGCACTAATCGGTATCAAGATACCATTCACTAACATAAACCCTGTCATAAGCCATTGACCAGTATTTGCAGATATATTAAAATCTGTATTTATTTTAGGCAATGCCACGTTGAGTAAAGTTTGATTTAAAATAGCTATAAACATACCAAAGATCATCGCTACTAAAACTTTTCCTTGAGAGGTGCCTTTTCCAAACATAAATGTGCTATGTTTAGCTTTCAATTTTTCATTTACTTGAGCTTCTTCTGAATTTGAATTTATTTTTTCATAATCAGTGTCATTTGGATTGTGTAAATTATCCGTCTCTTCACTGAATGTTGATTGCTCATTTTCTTCATTTAGATTATTTGTTTCGTTATTCTCTTGAGCTGTTGTATTTTTGACTGATGCGTCTGTTGATGTTTCATCACTTTTTACTTTAAATTTAGATTGATAACTTTCGTTAGAAGCAATGCTTTCATGTTTAGATTGTTCCAAAGTTCGGCTTGTTTTTTTCTTTTTTCGTTTTATAACAAAGAAATTAAGTCCACCGATAAGAATGAGCGCTATGACTACGTAAATAATAATGAAGGTCATTGTCATTTTAAGACCCCCTTAATTTTTATGAATTTTAACTTCAGCGTTCATTCCTGGAACAACGTTTTTAGATGGTTTTGAGTCTAGAGAAATTTTTACTGGTACAACTTGTGATACTTTTGTATAGTTGCCATCACTGTTTGATGAAGGCATTAATGAAAAACTTGAAGCAGTAGCTTTACCTACTTCTTTTACTTTACCTTTCAATTCAGCTTCTTCACCATCTAGTTTAATATTTACATCTTTACCTTCTTCAACATCCGCTATATCTTTTTCATCAACATTAGCAGTAACGTATGTTTCATCTAAATTATAAGCATAAGCGATTGGCGTTCCTGCTTGGGCCATTGAACCTTCCATACCATCAACTTTGACAATTGTACCTTGTTTAGGCATTTTAATATCCATATTTTGAGCCTGTCCTTCTTCGCCTTTTGCAGCTATCTCTGCAACTTTGTCACCTTCACTTAATTTTTCATTATTTTTAATATCAAGTGATTTGATTTCACCAGAAGCCGGAGCTGAGACTTTAATTTGTTCTCCATCGACTTTGGCATTATCCGTACTTACATATGATGTTGCTTGATTATAAAAATGGAATCCTACTACTCCGATAATTACAAGCACAACAATGGTAATGACATTTATTAATACCATTTTTTTCATTACAGTTTCCTCCTATTTGCATTTAAAATTCACCTTATATATTATAAAGAGATGAAAAATAAAAATATACCAACACTTATATAAAATGTGTTGGATACATTATTTATGTTTGATAAAGGAGTTACTATGAAACAATATGCTAAGCGTAAAATAATATTTAATATGATTTCATTGTTAGAATTACATCCGTTTGAAAATATTACTATTAAGATGCTATGCGCTTATAGTGGGGTAAATAGAACAACATTTTATGATTATTTTGTGGATAAATACGATCTTTTATCAACGATACAAGCACATCATATCCAAAAGTATAAAACCCTTTTAAATTGTTTATACGAAAGTTCAGAACAAATTTCAGTTAATCAGGTGAAACTATATCAATTTTTCAAAATTATTTTACGGTATATTTACCGTCATTACGGTTATTTCCATGCTATTTTAGTCACACATCCTAATCGTGATTTATTTTTTGATTATATAGAAAATACTCGAGCAACTTATACAAAAATTTTAAATGACCATACAAATGTATTAAATAAAAAGCATTTTGTAATTTATGCACTAGGCGGTCAAATGGGTCTCGTTTATGATTGGATTAAAGAGGGGTGTACACAACCCATTGATGAATTAGCTCAAATTTTGCTAGCCAACACCATTAAATTAAAACGCTAATTCATCTTATTTTTGACCGACAAACATAAAAAAGTACGCAAAATTTAATTAATTCTTGCGTACTTTTTTGTTCAATTTAAAATTATTTTCTTTTTCTTAAATATAAAATAGTTTGTTATTTGTAAAACTACTAATAAAATTCCTGCTAATAAGATAATTGATACATAAGGTGTATAATTTTCTTCCCCCATTACTCCTACAAGTGGTGAGATCGCTCCACCTAATAAATATTGTACAAGTCCAAGTAAACTGGATGCACTTCCGTTGCCGCCAGTGCGCTCATCCATTGCAATTGAAAAACCTAAAGTAGCAACACCTGTAACCGGTGCTACAAGAATAATAAAACCAATAAATAACATCCAAATCGACAAATGGTTCAGCAAAATAATCGTAACTGATATGATGCCAATCAATTGCACACATGTTAAGATACGGAGTAATGTTTGAGGATGTATGTAATCGACGAGTTTACCTGTCAACTGACTTGAAATAATGAGGCTGATGCCAATAACCGCAAACATTATACTAAATTGCTGTGGCGACATTGCGTATATACGTTGACTGATAAAAGGAGATGCTGAAATATAACTAAACAATATGATAAATGTAACCCCTTGAATCAGCATCGGTAATACAAAACGAGGCGTTAGGAGTAATTGTTTAAAATTCTTAAATATACTTATGATGTGAGGGCTATCTCTGTGTTCAGTAGTTAGTGATTCTTTGACTTTGAACATCGTACCTAAAAACATGAGCACGCCGAATATCGTCAATATAATAAATACCATGCGCCAAGTAGAAAAAGACAAGATAACGCCACCTAAAGCAGGCGCTAATACAGGCGCAACGCCATTGACTAACATCAATAATGCTAAAAATTTTGTTAATTGTTTCCCACTATATAAATCGCTTGAAATTGCTCTCGAAATGACTGCGCCAGCTCCTCCACAAAATCCTTGTACAAATCGTAAAGCAATCATCCACCAAATGTTATCTACAAAAATAATGCCTATACTTGCCAATGTAAATAACATCATAGCTATCAAAAGCGGTTGCTTACGCCCAATTGCGTCAGAAATTGGTCCTGTAAATAAATTACCCATTGCTAAACCAATCATAAATAAAGACAAAGTTAATTGTGAATTTGAAGTTGTGGTATTAAAATCAGATTGTATTTGAGGCAATCCAGGTAAAAACATGTCTATTGATAACGCACCGATTGCAGTCAAAGCACCTAGTATAATAACAAAAATAAGTGATTGTTTATGTTGTTGGTGTTCCATCATTACTTTACTCCTATCGATAAACTTGTAATACTCAAGCCCTTTGGGTATCTTTTAGTATAAATATTACCATATTGAACATTTGATTGATTAGTAAATTGAAATCATTATTACTATTATAACTTTAGTTTAAAAATATTAATATAGTTTATTATTTTTTATTTGATATAAAAAAACTAAGCAATAATTTAAATTATTGCTTAGTTTTTCACTTATATTTATTACTTTAACAAACTGCTGTTTCTGTATGATTTATACTACTCGGAATACTTTACAACTTTAAGGTTGCTCGCATCATCATCGCCTTCAAGTTGATAATCTACTTCACCGTATTGTCCGTCTTCTTTTACTGTCTGTGCCTTAACGTAAAACGTGTCTCCTTGTCTCACAATTTCAGTAATTTGTGGTTGAGGCAAATAAAACATAGTATTACCTTGCACCTCATTTTTAGTAGATTTATAATTATCGGTATTTGTCTTGAGATAAGATGAAACCAAATTAAAATTGCTTTGACTATGTGCACTATTCATTGCCGCAGTATAATTACCGAAAAAATTAATCACCTTATTTCTAAAGCTATTTTCCTCTTTTTCTTTTTTATCTACATAATCTTGAATTTCATCACTATCGAAGTTTAATGTGACACGTGTTTTATCTTTTAAGTTGTCGGTTTTAATAACCGTTTCAGCTGATTTAAATGTTTTTTTCTTCGCTTGACCTTCTGCAGAGACAGTTAATTCTTTCGTTTTTGGATATGGGCCTATTTCTTGGTTTTTCGCATAATCATACGTTTTATCATTTACTTTTACTTTAACCGTGTCTTTATCAATTTCTGAAGCGCCTTTTAAGTCAACTACTATATAGGCCTCATTAAAGTCTTCTGAAACATCTACTGTTTCATGATTACTATTATTAAAATTAAATTTAAGTTCACCGCTAAATTGACCATTAGCCATTTCTTTTTTAGCTTCAATCATATAATTGCCAGGGATAAATTCACCTAAAACTGTTGTCTTATTTTTCTCTGCATGCACAGTTCTTTGCTTATCATTTGCTTTGAATTGATAAGTTGTATCATACTTCGGTTTAACAATAGCTTCTTTGGTAGGAGCCGTAAAACTCATATTATCAAATATTAAATAGCGTCGTCCATTTTTGCTGATACGCAAAACCTTTTCGCCGTTTTTTGCTGTAACATAATCTTCTTCGTTGGTTTGACTAGCGTTTAAATCTGTTACTTTTTGATTTATATCTTTAACGAATTGGTTCATACCGACTTCATTTTTTATATATTTGATATATGCCTTGGCTTCATTTTCATCTACACTATTATTTTGAGTACTTAATAAAGTGGATAACTTTTGTGTATCGTTATTATCTATAGCATTGATCAATATTTCTGATTGTGCTTCTGGCGAATTAAAATTTTTCAATAAGATAAATATAATCAAAATCAGGATAATAATAAAAGCTGCAATCCCCCAGGGGATAATTTTTCTTGCTTTGATGTTCATTGCTTTTTTGTTTTCTTTGGTAGATCGAGTCATTTTTTCACTATCTGTTGACTCTATACGATAGCCACAATGACTACATCTTCGTTGTCCTTTTCTTATATTTTCCCCACATTTAGGGCACTTTTGCATTTTATCACCTCGCTACTACCCAATTTTTTACATTATTTCGTTATTTTAACATATCCTGATCTTAAACTATACGGCATTAGCAAGCCATTTCTACTTATTTATGGTATATTTTAAATTGCATTAAATTCATTTTACACTACATAACTTCTATTATATGTTTATTATGTTTCAATTGATATACATCGTTAGTCCAATGACTAGTAAGCTATAAAATTAAAAAGCCTGACCATTCATGCTCTTGAAAACTGTATATAGTTAAAAAACATAACCTCAAATAAAATAGTTACTAAATAGACTTATAGTCATCTAGCAACTCTCAACCCATATATTTTAAACTGTGCTTTCTAGCTTTATATTAAATAATTATCATTAATAGGCATATTAATGGTTATGTTTTGTAATGAAATTTTTTAACCTTTGATCTATAATTTCTAAAACGTAACGTGCTTGTTCAATTTGTTCATCGGATAAATCGTGTAAAATATCACTTACAATATCATTAATAATTGCTTTACTTTGCTTATTAAATTGTTTACCTTTTTCCGTTAATTTAATATATTTTAACCTTTGATCTATATTTTCTTCTGATTTGTCCCATTGAACAACTTCTGCTTGTATTAGCTTTTTAATTCTACGGCTGACAGCAGCTTTGTTTACGCCCTGTCTTTCGGTTATTTCTGTTAATGTCATCGCTTTTTCGTTTTCTAACATTAATATCACATTGGCTTGCTCTCTTGATACGTTATAGTCTTCTCGTAACTCTTTTAATAATTTAGCTAATAAAGTATTCACATCATCTATAAATTCTCCCATAAAATCAATATGACTACTTAAATTTTTAACCATAACTTCTCGCACCTCTACCATTCTAGCTCACTTATGTAAACGTTATTTTTTTTATATTATGTTAATAATATCAATATTCTCTGCTGTATAAAAGCAATAATTACAAATAATTGGAGTTTTAATTTTGAAATAAGGAGAAATTCATATATAGCATCATTAACATTTGATTATTTTGGAAGTTTGCAATACATTTAACTTACTATAAATATTCGGGGTGAACCATGCATACGTTGTCTTTCATTTGTTGCCTAATCATTGTATTCGGTTTTATTGTTATGTATAAAAATTGGAACTGGGCTACTCATTTAACTTTTTTTATTGTACAAATCATTATAGGATATATTGTTATTATTTTGCATGCTGGTAAACTATCATTACCTATAGACTTAACGATTACTATGTTTGTTGGCGTATCACTTATACATATCAAACACAAACGATTATTACGATATAGAACAAGCGCACTTTTTATAAAACGTCTTTATTATATCGCCTTTAAATTACTGCTTTTCATGGTTGCATGTGCTTATATCAGTTTAATTCCAGTTGGAATTAATGTTATTTTTTACTGGGTCGCAGCCATTATGTTTAGTGCTTTTTTCACTTTTATCTGTTACGTGTTATGTTCATCTGCATTTTTAAATGTTACCTATCATCAAAATTTCGATGTCATTGTCATATTAGGGGCAGGTATTTTCACTAACCAAGTGACACCAATGCTTGCAAAAAGATTAGACAAAGCGTTGGAATTATATCAGTTATATCCAAATGCTCAGATTATCGTGAGTGGTGGCCAAGGACCAGATGAACCAATATCAGAGGCATTAGCGATGTATCAATATTTAGTGCATAACAACGTTAACCCATCAGCCATTACAATGGAAGACCAATCCACAAGCACATTCGAAAATATTAAATATACTAAAGCTTTAATTGAACATTATTACGAGAATGAACCAAACATTTTATGTGTAACTAGCCAATTTCATATTATGCGTGCATTAAGGTTCGGTCAAAAATTAAATATCAAACTGAAAGGTGTGGGCAGTCATACCCCTTACCCTTTTTTTGAAATCGCGTTAATCAGAGATTTCTTAGCAATTATGTATCAATATAAATTATTATTAACCATTTATTTTGCTACCTTATTTTGGGCATGCATGATGGCTTTATGGCATATACCATCCATGTAAAATTAAAGCATGGCATGATAAAAATTCAGTCTTAATTGTCTTATTTTGTTTTTTAAAAGACAATTACAAATAAATTCAAAAATTAATATAAGCATCTTTTTGAATTCAGTTCATTTTTCAAATCATTTTGCCAGAGTTGAGCAACAAATTCATTTTATAAAAATACGATTTCTGCCTTACTCTTAGCCATCATATAATTTTAAATAAACAAAAGCACCTCCATTTCTGAATGGAAGTGCTTTTGTTTATTTAGTATGAGAAAGGAACATTAAAATCATAATAGTAAAATGTGATATCTATCTTGTTGTTATAGATTATCATTATTTTATTTACTTACAATAATACCGTCATCTAATTCTATTACTCTATCAGCATAATCAAATAACCTTTTATCATGTGTTATCATAATACCAATCATTTTTTTACTTTGAATTTGATCTTTAATCATATCTATCACTTCGGTGGCGCGCTCTGCATCTAAACTTGCAGTAGGCTCATCAGCTAAAATCATTTTAGGATTATTCATTAATGATCTCATAATTGCAACACGTTGTTTTTGACCTCCTGATAGTGTATGGGGAAATGCGTTTAGTTGTTCTTCTAAACCTATTTGCTTTAATAATTTTTCTGCTCTTTTAGTTGCTTCTTTTTTAGACATTCCTGCTTCTTTACCAATTGTTGCCAACTGGTCTTTTACTTTTAAATACGGTACCAAATGAGAAGACTGAAATATAAAGCCTATTTCGTTTAGTCTCAATTCCGAAGCTTTTTTATCATTAGAATAGAGAGGTACACCATTATATAATATATTACCACTGCTTTGCGACAATAACCCGCCTAAAATAGTTAATAGTGTGGTTTTACCAGAACCAGAAGCACCATTTAAAATAACGAATTCTCCTTCATTAACTTCAAAATTAATTCCTTTTAGGACTTTTGTTTCTGAAGAACCTTTACCAAATGATTTTTTAATATCTTTTACTTGTAAACTCATCATTCTCCACCTCCAATTGCTTCAATAGGGTCTACTTTGAATAATTTTATAAATGATAGCGCTGCGCCCACTATAGCGACGATAATGAATATACCAACTACTAATAAAATATTTGTAACCGTTACATGGAATGGCATAGTAATCGGCATTATTAATGATAAGCTACTAATCAACCCTACAGAAATGATCACTGCAACCATGGTAGTGATTAATATTTGAATAATTAAAGCACTTAATAAATGTCTTGTCTTAATACCTATTGCTTTTAAAATACCTATTTCAGGTATCTTTTGTATTGTCATAACGTAGAAGAATGCACTAAGTACTATAGCAGATATAACAAACAAACTAACAATCATCATATTAAGCGGTGCTTGTTCTGCTTGATAACTTGGTATTTCAGCAGTAATATCATCTTCACTAAATACTTTTATACCAGAAATATCTTCTAATTCATTTTGTTGTTTTTGTGATAAATCTTTAACTGGATAAACCGTGCTCACTTCTTTATTTAATTCATCAAATCCACTGTTATTCATCATAACAACCGAACTATGAGAATACATTGTATCGTCTAAAATACCAGATACTTTTAATTTTTTCCCATTTTTGGTGTTAATTGTATCTCCGATTTCTACGCCATTAGCAGTTAACTTACTATTAATAGCAATTTCATTATCTTTTTCAGGATATTTACCTTCTGATAATTTCGGTTTTTCATTTGTCACTGTATTAGTCATAACCACATCTTCTTCATCTTTATCAATTTTCAGTGTTTGAGATGCTATTTTTAAAGGGGATTGGTCAGTTATATCTTCGACCTTCTGTTGTTGATCTGGCTTAATCACTGATTTCTCAATTTGTGGCTTTTTGTTGTCTTGCATAACGTATTTTTCTGCTTTCATATTGTCCAACATTGATACGTTCTCTCTTGCTAAACCTTGTGCTAAACCACTAATGAATAACACCATAACACCTAATAATAATATGATTAACATGATTAATATATAACGAAATTTATAATATTTAATTTCTTGCCATGCTAACTTCATAACGTTTCACTCCTTCAAAAGAACTTATATCTAGAGTTTAGTCGTAGTATATGAACTCAATATGAACAATTGTTAACCTTTTAAAAATTTCATATTTGTTAAGTCATTTCTTTCCATATATAATATTTATAAAATGGGTAAGGAGTTTTTGTGCATGACTACTTGTTTAATTGTCGATGACGATAAAAAAATTCTAGCATATGTTTCAAACTATGTTACAAAAGAAGGATTAGATGTAGTAACTCAAACAAGTGCCGAAGATGCGCTAGTATACCTTGATTCACATCAAGTTAATATCGCTATAGTCGATGTAATGATGTCAGGTATGAGTGGTTTTGAATTATGTAAAATTTTAAAAGAAGACTTTGAAATACCTGTGATTATGCTAACAGCACGGGATGCACTTAGCGACAAAGAACAAGCTTATTTAACAGGCACAGATGATTATGTAACCAAGCCTTTTGAAGTCAAAGAACTGATTTTCAG
The DNA here is from genome assembly GCF_017892065.1 of Staphylococcus sp. GDY8P120P. Lineage (NCBI taxonomy): Bacteria > Bacillati > Bacillota > Bacilli > Caryophanales > Staphylococcaceae > Staphylococcus > Staphylococcus sp. GDY8P120P. Next base: position 11,011 of record NZ_JAESKI010000012.1, read on the forward strand.
AATTAAAGCAGTTCTAAAGCGTTATAATATTAATGCAAATAATGAACTCAAAGTAGGCAATCTCATACTTAACCAAGCCTATTTAGAGCTTCAATCTTCTACCAAATCAATGAATCTACCAAACAAAGAATTTCAACTGTTATTTTTACTTGCTTCACACCCGAAACAAGTATTTAACCGTGATGATTTAATTGAGAAAATTTGGGGCTTTGATTATGAAGGAGACGAACGGACTGTTGATGTACACATCAAACGATTAAGAAAGCGTTTGTCAAAATTAGATGCGTCAATTACTATTCACACAGTTCGTGGTTTGGGATATAAGGTGGATGACAATGTTTAAATCACTCTATTCTCGTATTGCTATATATACAATTATCATTATGCTATCAAGTGCCATACTCAGTTTTTTATTAACTAATATTATCTATCACAATCATTTAAAAGAAAATAACGATACTAAAATTATGCGTACTTTAAAAGATGCTACATCTTATATGCATAAGTCTCATATAAATTTGCCCAAACCTTTTTTCAGACATTTAGGTGAAATGAATTACCAAATTATGACTGTAACCGAAAAAGGTGAGAAAGCCTATTATGGGGCTCCGTTTAGGAAAGATAATGTCGACACTAAAAATATTAAAGCCGTTTTAAATGGTAACGACTATCATGGTATAAAAAACTTATCTTACAATCCTTTTATTACTGGTTTTTTCGAAAATACCACACAAAATACCGTTGGTGTGCATTATGAAGCAAATGGCAAGAATTATGCCGTATTTATGAGGCCCGATATCGGCAAAACCTTTAGTGAATTTAGAATTTTCTTAATTATATTAATCACTCTATTGTTAGTCATTTCTATCATTTCGGTGATTTCTTCAACTTATATGATAATTAAACCGATACAGCAATTGAAGCAAGCAACAGAAAGACTTATGGAAGGTAATTTTGATGTGCCCATTAATGTTAAACGTAACGATGAATTCGGCACCTTGCAATATCGATTTGATAAAATGCGTTTATCTTTAAAACAACTGGATGACATGAGACAACACTTTGTCCAAAATGTCTCGCATGAGATTAAAACACCTTTAACACATATCCATCATTTACTTGATCAATTGAAATTCACTAAAGACGTTAGTGCCCGTGAACAATACATTGATGAAATATATCAAATTACAACACAACTTAGTGAATTAACAAAAGAACTTCTTTTACTATCAGAAATTGATAATGGCGAACATCTCGAATTAAATGACCACATAGCACTTAATAAACTTATTAAACAAATTATTCGTCATGAACAATTCTCTACAAATCAAAAAGATCTCATTATTATGTCAGATTTAGACAACGTAACATTTGTTGGGAATGAAAGATTGCTTCATCAAGCATTTCAAAACTTAATTATTAATGCCATCAAATACTCAGAACCAGGCGGAACAATTGATATTACACTAACGAACGACACTGACTTAAATGCGATTCGTTTCACTATAACTGACGACGGTCAAGGTATGACACAAACAACACAATCTCATTTATTTGAACGTTTTTATAAAGCCAGTCATCATGATAATAGCAATGGATTAGGCTTAGCAATTGCAAAAGCTATTTTTGAATTACACGATGGTAAAATTAAAGTAGAAAGCGAAAAATATGAAGGCACTACATTTACTGTCATTATCAATAAATAAAAAGCGAGGCGGAGACATCATTATTGATGTCTCCGCCTCGCTTTCTTTATTAATAAGATGGGAATTAATTTATTTTTAAGTTTTTTGTAATTTCTTTATTGATTTGAGTATATAATGCTTCGTTTTCTGATAATTGCATACCAAATGAAGGAACAATTTCCTTAACTTTTTCTTCCCAATGGCTAAATTCATCTTTGTAACAACGTTGTAGCACATCTAACATGATATCAACAGCAGTGGAAGCACCTGGAGAAGCACCTAGCAACGCTGCTAATGAGCCATCTTCAGATGTAATAACTTCTGTACCAAATTGTAACGTTCCTTTGCCCTTGTCCGTATCTTTAATAACTTGGACGCGTTGCCCTGCAACAACTATTTCCCAATCTTCACTCTTAGCATTTGGAACGAATTGACGCAAATCTTCCATTCTTTCCTCATTAGATAATGTCAGTTGAGAAATTAAATATTTTGTTAAATTCATTTCTTTAATCCCTGCAGACAACATTGTAATTAGATTATTGGGTTTTACAGATTTTATTAAATCCATATTTGAACCTGTTTTTAAGAATTTAGGTGAAAATCCAGCAAATGGCCCAAATAATAACGTACGTTGACCATCGATATAACGCGTATCTAAATGTGGAACTGACATTGGCGGTGCGCCAACAGCAGCTTTTCCATATACCTTAGCTAGATGTTTTGAAGTGATAGACTCATCTCTACATACTAAGAACAGCCCACTAACAGGGAACCCACCTATATGTTTAGATTCTTTAATGCCTGTTTTTTGTAATAATGGTAAACTTGCCCCGCCGGCACCAATAAATACAAAATCACTTTCTATTATAGTAACTTCTTCCGTTTTTAAATTTTTGACTTTAACTTCCCAACTGCCATCTTTGTGTTGATTTAAATTTTCTACTTCATGTTCATAATTAAGTTCAATATTTTTTTCTTCTAAGTTAGAAAACAACTTTTTAGTTAACGCGCTAAAATTTACATCGGTACCTGTTTTATCATATGTAATAGCCATCGGAATGTTTGATGTGCGTCCTTCCATAATTAACGGTGCCCACTCAGTAATTTTATCTTTATCATCAGTGATTTCCATATTACTAAATAATATGTTTTTATTTAATCGATCAACCCGTCTTTTTAAGAAATCGACATTGCGTACCCCTTGTACAAAACTCATATGTGGCACAGGTTTTATGAAAGCTTCTGGTTTTGATAGTTGCCCTTGTTTAACAAGATAATTCCAGAATTGTTTTGTAATTTGAAATTGCTCGTTTATCTTTACAGCTTTAGTAATATCAATTGAACCATCTTGGTTTTCATTTGTATAATTTAATTCACATAATGCAGAATGCCCTGTACCTGCATTATTCCAAGCATTAGAACTTTCTTCTGCGGGTGTAGATAATCTTTCAAACATTTTTATCTCTTTCTCAGGTGCAAGTTCTTTTAATAAAGTTCCTAGTGTTGCGCTCATGATACCGCCGCCAATTAATATGACATCTGTTTTGCTATGTTGTGTACTCATAACAAACACAGTCCCCCTTTTATATATGTTTATAGACACGTTATCTTTATCTAAGAAAATTTACAACTGTGATAAAGCGTTTTCTATAGCTAAAATTTTAAAATCTAATCCATTATTGTTATGTTTAAAACGTAAACAACAACAGAATCTTTCCGTACGCTTCTAATTATATACGTTATTGCCCTATGAAAAAAGGGCTTTCAGTAATTCTACACAAATTATGTTAATATGTGTTAACTAAAACAAGCATAATACAAACTTTTAACTTTATATCTTAATTGTTTAGGATTTAATCAAATGGTTTCTAATCTATTTATTATGAGTTACTTTATTCATTAAGTATATTTCATGCTATAATAAATTTTAATTTAGTTTATATAATTTGGAGGTATTCCAATGAAATCTATCACTTTTTTTATGCATAATATTTACGCCATGGGTGGAACTGTTAAATCTATTTCACAACTTGCTAATGTTTTAGCTGAAAAAGGTCACCAAATTGAAATTATTTCAGTTTTTAGAGGCGCTTCTCAGCCCTATTTTGATTTACATGATTCTATTCAAATTCGTTCTTTAACGGATTATCAAGTACATCCTTTAAATATTAAGGACATATTTTTTAACCGTATCCATAAATATACACCTTTTTCTAAACCAAGCATACTTTCACAACATGAACCTGGTTTAAATCAATTTTCACATTATATAGAAAAGAAAATGATTAAATCTATACGTAATGTTTCGACAGATACACTTATCGGCACAAGAGCTAGTTTTAATATATTAATTGCTTGTTATGGTTCACAGAATATAGAAAAAATTGGTATGGAGCATATGAACTTTGAAGCGCATAGTGATGCTTTGCAAGATGAGATTGCCACAGCTTATAAACATTTAGATAAAATAACGACCTTAACAGAAAGTGATAAACATACATATGAATCTATCGTTAACGTGCCTGTGTATATCGTCCCTAATATTTTAAATGAACCACGGTTGCCTGCATCTAAAGATAAAATTATCACTGCTGCAGGACGCTTAGAATACGAAAAAGGGTTTGATCTATTAATTAAAAGCATCATCCCTATCCAGCAAGAAGTGAGACGCTTTAAATATCAAATACACATTTACGGTGATGGAGAAGCGCATGCCCTATTACAACAGCTCATCATAGATCATCAACTTGCGGATATCATAAAACTTCAAGGCGCAACACAACAGTTAAATGAAAAGTTAGCAATGAGTGAAATTACGGTTGTGCCTTCACGTAATGAAGGTTTTGGTATGGTTATTTTAGAAGCAATGAACCAGAGTAATATTGTAGTCAGTTTTAATGGGAATGCTGGTCCTGATTCTCTGATAAATAATAATGTGAATGGTTATTTAGTTACACACGGGAGTATAGAAGATTTATCAAATCAATTGCTAAGACTGATTAATCAAGAATTTAATAAACAACATTTGATTGAAAATGCATACCAAACGGTGCAATCTTATTCACCAGACTCTGTGTACCAATCATTTCAAACTATGTTAGAATCCTAATAAAAAAAGCGTACGAAATCAATTTTGAACTATTGATTTCGTATGCCTTTTATCATTGTATCTGAATATCAGATTATAGTTTTAAAACAACTGAGGGTGCAGACAACTTCTAAAATATCATTGTTGCACTTAATACTATCCGTTGTTTTTAATGTAAAATTAAGTTTAAAATAAATGTCCATATACATACAAATATAATTAATACAACACTATAGCGTAAAGTCATTTTTAATAATTCTGATTCCTTACCTACTTGTTGTACAGACGCAGTGGCAATGGCAATGGATTGTGGTGAAATTAATTTTGCTGCAACTCCACCCACTGTATTTGCGGACACAAGTAATGCGCCACTTGTACCAATATTATTAGCAACTGCTGCTTGTATAGGTGCAAATAATGTATTGTTGTTTGTCACTGAGCCAGTTAAAAAGACACCAATCCAACCTAAAACAGGTGATAGTAATGGGAATATTGATCCTGTTTTTGCTATTCCTTCACCCAAAGCGTTACTCAAACCTGCGTACGTCATTAACTTCGAAATAACCAAAATAATACATATCGTAATAATCGGTAACCATAATTCTTTAAATGTAACTTTAAATAAACGTGTTGCATCAAACAAGCTCACTTGTCTTGACATTAATATTGTAATGATAACCACCAATAAAATGGCTGTGCCAGTTTGTCCTATAATATTTAGCGGAAGTGTAATTGCTTTATCAGCAATCTCGCTATAAGTTCCAGGTAACGCTATATTAAACACGAATGCATTTAATATGCCATTAGGAGCAAACATTGCTTTAAATTGAGGTGCACTCCAAATCATTACTAATACAGTTAAAATAACGAATGGACACCATGCGTATATTAATGATTTAAAGCTATGTTTTTCAATGGGTTTTGGTTCGCTACTGTCTTTCAATCTAAATATCTCTTTAGGTTGATGTTTTTTTGAAAAAACAGCTAACGCTAACATTGCGCCTAATGGCGGAATAATGTCTGCGAGTTCAGGTCCAATAAACACAGTAATAATAGCTTGTAACACTGTGAATGTACCTCCAACAATTAAAATGGCTGGTAATGTCTCTTTAATACCTTTAAAGCCATCAATAATCCAAATTAATAAAAACGGTATAAACATATTCATAATGGATAATGTTAAAGCCGACATCTGAGAAACTGCAAATCCTGTAACGTCACCTGGTAAGCCAAGTGTATCGATAACTGTCACTGGTAAACCAATTGCTCCAAATGCACCAGCTGTGGCGTTCGCAATCAAACACAACATTGCTGCTTGTAAAGGCTTAAAACCTAACTGGGTTAATAATAGTGCACATATCGCAATTGGCACACCAAAACCTGCCGCCCCTTCTAAGAAGCCATTAAATGCAAAACCAATTAATAATAATTGTATACGGTGATCTTGCGACACACTTGCGATACTATCTTGAATTGTACTAAATTGACCAGTCTCATTAGTAACCTTATATAATAATACAGCCATCATTACAATATAACCAATAGGTATAATGCCTTGGAAAAACCCTTCTATAGAAGCACCAGTAGCTATCTTCATAGGTAATTTAAATATGCTTATAGCAAGTATGAGTGTAACTACTAAAGTAGTAATTGAAGCATATATCCCTTTCATTTTAAAAATAGTTAAACATAATAAGAATAAAATAATAGGTATAGCAGCCACAATACTTGATAATAAGACGTTACCAAAGGGGTTAAAACTTTCTACAAACATTTACAATCACTTCCTATACTTAAAATAATTAGCCATCTCTATATTGTGAATTATTTCACATAAATTATAACATCCTTTTCAATCAAAACACAATAAGTTTTTTAAAAAACAATCATTTTATATATTAAAGTTATTTATTTTGGTTAATAAGGCAAAATACAGTATATTAAAATTGATTTTTTCAAACTTTTTAATTAATTATTTATTTTAACATATACGTTTCTTTTGTCTCTAATGCACTCCATGATAAAATAGAAATAATCATATTTAAGTAGAGGGATAGTAAATGATAAAGCAAATTGAAATTTTAGAGTGGGATCTTTTAGCAAAGGAACTTCAAAAAGCTACAACAGAAGGTTATTCTCATTTTGTACTTATAAATCAGGATGTTGAAATTTACCAATCAATGATAAAAGCAGTTGAGCTCAAGCCTGTCACGATGGTGGCAGATTATACAATTAATCAACAATATTTAAATGACTGCCGATATTTCGGACAATTATATATTACTTTTAATGATTGGATAGACAATATCAACCATTTTCCGAATGTAATCTTTCATATTGAAACTGTAGCCCATTTAATGAACCAATATCAAATACATAATGCATTTGACTTAGCATTGTTGTCACTGTTACAAGATGATATTGCTACAGATAGCCATGTCGTTTTTAATTTTAAACATAATCATAGAACTAGTAAGGCAGTTTGGAAATATATTGACGATTTTACGCCGCTAAACACAACTAAATTCAGCCTAAACAAATTAGCATTTGAACATAGGCATCCGGTACCTTTTAAAAGTAAAGAAACGTTACCACCTGAAACTAAAGCGGTTCGTTCTACTGATAAAGCGTTAAAGTCTACTAATTTTAAACTTCCTCATTGGATTTATAATCTCATTCATTCCCATTATGAAAAGAAACATTATGAAATGAGTTATATTTACAAAAAAGATAAAACGAAAATCAAAAATCACATTGTTTTTTTAGGTTTTAATTATGGATTCCAAGGTAATTCACGTTATTTATTTAATCATTTTGCAAAACACTTTTCGAAATTACCGGTATTTTTTATAACAAAAGACGTTAGTGGGCCTAATTTTGTTAATCCAGATGATCCAAAAGCTAAAACACTTATTGAAACAGCAAGTGTGGTTATATTAGAGACGTACATACCTGACGGTTTAAAACCGAACGGTACGATTATCCAACTTTGGCATGGCACACCAATTAAAAAGTTATTTTTAGATAGTCATGAACCAAGTGAAAATCTCAACATTTATAATTATCGTGCCCGTAAATACAATAAATGGTTGCACCAAGATTATTTCGTTAGTGATTGTGAAGCGATTATGGAATATTTTAAATCTGCTTTCCCACAGCAGCATACACATTTGTTGAACTGTGGCTACCCTAGAATTAGATATTTATTAGATAAACAATCCGATCAACCTTATATCTCATTCATTAAAAAAGAATTGAAATTAAACCCAGATAAACAAACATTGCTTTACGTGCCAACATGGAAAGCAACAAACGAAACATCAGATTTATTACCTATTAGTGACGGATTATTAAATAAATATAATGTTATTTTTAAAGGGCACACTAAAGACGAATCTAACTATATTCCCGAGAACGCTATCGTCGCACCATCAAATTTAGAAGTTCAAGATTTATTACTTGCGTCAGACATTGTATTAACAGACTACTCTTCAATTATTTTTGATGCATTAACAATTGATAAAATTGTTTGTCAATATACACCTGACCATGAAAAATATGTCTCAGAGCGTGGTGTATATGATGATGTCATGCATTCTCTTTCTACTGTTAGATATAGTGATGCAAAAGCACTTTTAAATGATTTAATCAGTCATCAAATGAAGGACATACATGAAAATCCTTTTATAAACAAGGATAATCATGCTTTTGAAACAATTTCTCATATTATTCAAAAATCAATTAAATCCAACAAATAAATGATATGTATCAAAATGTAAACAATCGATCTAATACGATATTCCTTTAGAAAATAGACCGCTAAACACAACTTGAGCTGGTTAAAAATAAATATGGTTCAATTTAAACATTAAGTCATCCAACGATAATAACGCATAAGAGGGAGCAAGACAGAAATCACATTTTACTAAAATGGTTTCGTTGTCTTGCTCCCTTATGCTTGTTTTTTAATTGTAATTCTATGTTCATGATAACCATGCACTATTTAGCCGTCACAAATAAATTTTAACTCTATACCTGTTAATATATCGGTTATACTTTTTATTGTTGGTAAGCTGGATCAACGACTCTAACTGTGCCTTGTTGATCGACTGTTACAATTGAATACGTACCTGGTTGCGCTTGATTTTGGAAGCTAAAGATGTAACTATAATTCCCATCGCTTCCTTCAATTGCATAATCATTATAAGGATTCGACTGACCATTTAATGCATTCACTTCAGCCTTGGCATTATCTAACGCATTTTGGAAATGAGGTAATGATTGTAAAGCCACTTGTGCGTCAGTATTACCTGAAGTAATATTTTGTGCTACTGGTACTGCATTTTGACCTTGGTATGGTGCTACGTATTGATTTTTTGAAGCGTCACTTGAGTTATCCGCATTTGAATTGCTATTACGATTTGGTTCTTGATTACTATTAGCATTACTTGATGTATTATCATTAGGACTAGCGTTGTCTTGAGCATTACTATCACTATTAGATTCGCTGCTGTTGTTAGCATTATTATCCGAATTGTGATTAGCATTTTCATCGTTTTCTGAATTGTTATCATCGTTAGCATTAGAGTCAGTGCCATTCATGCTAGAGTTACTGTCCGAATTATCGTTAGCGCTATCATTGTTTTTTTCGTCATCATTTTTAGAATCTTTTTCATTATCCTTCGATTGATCATCTGAAGATTGATTGTCTTTCGAGTTATCATCCTTATTTCCATCATCATCATTACTACCATTAGAACAAGCTGCAAGCACCAACGAAAGTGTTAAAAAACCTGCTAATAATTTTTTCATATACATACCTCCTAAATTTGTTTTGCTCATTTCCTAATTATCGTTACTATGTATGACAACTATCAATTAGGGCAAATGAGAATCATTATATTATTCACCATTATTATTAAGCTAAACAACTTTTTACAAAACTTTTTCGAATTTAAATATAATTTTCACAAAATCTAAAAACCTAAAACGTTTATTTAACGCACTATATAATGTTAAAAAATAATAACGCTACATTCTACATTATGTGTGAGATAACTGAATGGTGAATGATTAATTGTAAATAGCGTCTATATACTTTTTTCCATTATCAAATCTGTATCTACAACTGCTCCTGTATAAAATTTATGAGAGCCTGTTATTTTTAGTCCCTGCTTTTTATAAAAATTTAGCGCTTGTTCATTATATTCCCAAACACCTAACCAAATTTTTGATTTTTGTAATTCTTGTGCTTTTTTAATTGCAAAATTAAAGACTTGTTTCCCTTTACCGCTACCTTGTGAACCCGGCAAAAAATATATACGTTGTATTTCTAAATAATCACTCCCCATTGTTTCAGTTTGTGCTTCATTAATATTTAATTTAAAATAACCTACAACTTGATTATTTACACGATAAAAATAAGTAAAAGCATAAGCATCTTCGAGTTCTTTTTTCAATTTTTCAACGCTATATGCCTCATCAAAATACTGTTTAAAATCTTCTTTTGAGTATTCACCATCTTTAAAGGTGTTTTTAAATGTTGATATACAAATATCTCTCAACAATGTTACTTCTGATTCTTTCACTAACTCAATTGTTTCCGTCATATATATCCACCTTTTTAATTATCTTGTCAATTAGTATACTAAAATATGTAATAGGTTACTATACAACTCAATAGATTTTATGTATCATCCCAAAAATATTAAAACGCTTACTTTAAAACAGTCATTTTCCACTTATTGTGAAATTGACAATATCATGATAAAGTAGTCCTAGCTTTTTAATTGTTCATAAAAATATACATAAGGGAGTGCCATAAGGCAATGACTAAAACATTTAAAGCTTTTGTGGTCAATGAACAAGACGGCAAAGTAACAAGCGAATTTAAAGATATCACAATAAATGATCTTCCAGAAGGCGAAGTGTTAATCAAAACCAAATACTCTGGGATTAATTATAAAGATGCCTTAGCTACTGTTGAAAATTCTAAGATCGTTCAATCTTATCCAATGGTGCCTGGGATTGACTTAGCGGGCGTTGTAGCCCATTCAGATACTCATGCTTTTGAACCAGGAGATGAAGTCATCGTAACTGGCTATGATTTAGGGACAAATCATTTTGGAGGCTTTAGTGAATACGTTCGTGTTAAAGAAGAATGGATTGTACCTTTACCAAAGGATCTAACACTTGAAGAAGCAATGATCTATGGAACAGCTGGTTATACAGCGGGGTTAGCAATTGAAAGATTAGAACATAATGGTCTATCAGTTGAAAAGGATAAAGTACTTGTCAGAGGCGCAACTGGAGGCGTAGGCACATTAGCTGTAATGATGTTAGACGCTATTGGTTATAAGGTCATCGCTAGTACAGGGAAATCTGAAGCAACTGACAAACTTAAAGCATTAGGCGCGAAAGATGTAGTGCCTAGGATAACTAAGCATGACGATAAACTACTAGGGAAGCGTACATGGCAAGCAGTCATCGATCCTGTAGGTGGCGAGAGCTTTTCACAAATTGTCAAACAGCTTAATTACAATGGAAGTGTTGCACTTATTGGTATGACTGGAGGCGCTACATTTGATAGTTCAGTCTTTCCATTTATATTAAGAGGCGTAAACGTTATCGGTATCGACTCAGTATATACTGAAATGAAACAACGTAAGCATATATGGCGCAGACTAGCCAAAGATTTAAAGCCTGATCAATTACATGATATAAAACATACCATTAAGTTTAAAGATATCAAAAATAGTATTAATGAAGTTCTTCAACATAAAAACTCTGGTAGAATTGTCATAGAGTTCGACTCATAACATAGTCACTATCAAAACTCCGTACTGTAAAATTCAATTTGAAGTGCGGAGTTTTATTTTATAACAATTTATATAACTTCGTATTTTTATCGGAACTTCAAAAATATTACATTTCATATAAATAAGTATGAATAAATAAAATTATTATACTTTAACATTTACAACTAAAATATGAAAGCGTATACTTATGATTATCGAATATTATCAGGAGGGTTTGTATGGGAATTAAAGTGAATAAGAAACTCATCTTTTTCCTTGGTGCCTTGGGAGGATTACTCTACGGTTATGATATGGGAGTAATTTCAGGTGCTCTATTATTTATAAAAGATGACATTCCATTAAATAGTTTTACTGAAGGACTAGTCGTTGCATCTATGTTAATCGGAGCTATATTTGGTTCTGGGGCAAGTGGTCCTATGTCTGACAGACTTGGTCGTAGACGCGTAGTATTTATTATAGCGATTATCTACATTGTAGGTGCGTTAATTTTAGCGTTAGCGCCATCCATGCCAGTATTAGTTATTGGTAGACTTGTGATTGGATTAGCTGTAGGTGGTTCAACTGCAATTGTACCAGTTTATTTATCAGAAATGGCACCTACTGAACAACGTGGTTCTTTAAGTTCATTAAACCAATTAATGATTACAATTGGTATTTTATCTTCATATTTAATCAACTATGCTTTTACACCAATCGAAGGATGGAGATGGATGTTAGGTTTAGCAGTATTGCCTTCTCTAATTCTATTAATTGGTGTTGCCTTTATGCCAGAAAGTCCTAGATGGTTACTTGAACATAAAAGTGAAAAAGCTGCTCGTGACGTTATGAAATTGACGTTTAAGGAAAGTGAAATTGACAAAGAAATTGCTGATATGAAAGAAATTAATGCTATTTCTGAAAGCACATGGAAGGTTTTAAAATCACCATGGTTACGCCCAACGCTTATTATTGGTAGTGTGTTTGCATTATTACAACAAATTATAGGTATTAATGCTATTATCTATTACGCACCTACTATTTTTAGTAAAGCTGGTTTAGGTAATGCGACTTCTATTTTAGGTACCGTTGGTATTGGTACGGTAAACGTGCTGATTACAATTGTGGCAATTATGATTATCGATAAGATTGACCGTAAACGCCTATTAGTTATTGGTAATATCGGTATGGTGGCTTCACTATTAATTATGGCGATATTAATTTGGACAATGGGCATCCAATCATCTGCTTGGATTATGGTTGCTTGTCTCACATTATTTATTATATTCTTTGGTTTTACTTGGGGACCAGTACTCTGGGTTATGCTTCCAGAATTATTCCCAATGCGTGCACGTGGCGCTGCAACAGGTATAGCTGCTTTAGTATTATCTATCGGTAGTTTACTAGTTGCACAATTTTTCCCTATTTTGACTGAAGTATTAGCTGTTGAGCAAGTGTTCTTAATCTTTGCTGCTATTGGCGTTTGTGCTTTAATCTTCGTTATTAAATACCTACCAGAAACGCGTGGTCGTAGTTTAGAAGAAATTGAAGCTGATTTACGTTCTAGAACAAACGCAACAGAGGCTGATATTAATGAATCAAAATAATTAGTATATCTAAGTTAAGTTAAACAATTAAACTTTAATATTAAAAAAGAGCGGAAAAGAAATCACATTTTCTAAATTGATTTCTTTAATCCGCTCTTTATTTTTGTATGATATTCTAATTCAAAATACAAATTTAATATTTAATATACATACCACAAGAATGTGGTTCAGTAGTGATAAAGCCATATTGTTCATACAGCTTATCTGCAGGATAATCTGCAATCAAACTCACATACGTCCCTTCTTCAGCGACAGATTGAATATATTTCATAATATGTGCCATAACTTGTTTGCCGTACCCTTCACCTTGATATTTTGTATCTACTGCAATATCAATAATCTGAAAAGCAGTGCCTCCATCACCGATCACTCTGCCCATCGCTATTAACGATGCGTCATCATAAACTGTCACATTGAAACAAGCATTTGAAAGCCCCTTTTCAGCCGCTTTCTGAGATTTTTCACTTAGTCCCACTGTTTTTCTCATGTTTCTATAATCTTTTACTGTTGGTGCTTCATGCTTTATCTCAATCACGCTATTTCATCTCCTATCCAAAAGTCATCGTATATCTGATATACAAATTAACACATTATAAATATTTCTTCATTACTACTTTATTAGATTCCTTAAAAGCGTCATTATGACTAGATACATAACCTTCTGGCGCTGCTTCAGGCTCAACATAAAGTTTAGCTAAATTTGCTGCATTTGCAGCATCGCTAAATGCACTCGCAATTAAATGTGCCTTTGCCTCATGATAAATAATATCACCACAGGCATACAAACCATCAATACTTGTCGCTGTATTTCCAAACCCTTTAATACTATATTCACTAAACATATCGACTTGAGTTGTAGATTGTTCTAGTAATGTGTTCTCTCTATCAAAACCATGACTAATAATAACTTCGTCAAATGTACGAGCGATTTGTTCTTTCGTTTCCATATTTTCTAATATCACTTGTTGTATACGTGATTGAGTTGCATCACCTATTAGTTGATAAATATGCGTATTTGGCATTTTTTCTACTGCTAATTGATCTAATAAATCTCTCATCGCTTCATAACCTTTAATATCTGATTTTCGATAAATTAATGTCACACTTTTAGCATAGCCACTTAAATCACTTGCCCAATCTAAAGCAGAATTTCCTGCTCCTGAAATTAAAACGTCTTTATCTTTAAAATGTTTTAAAGATTGCACCACGTAATGCAAGTTTGTTAATTTATATCTTTCTGCGCCTTTAATATCTAATTGTTTTGGATTAATAATGCCACCGCCAATAGCAATAATTACTGATTTAGATTCATAAATATGCCCTTTATCTGTTTCTATTTCAAAATGACGTTCAGCTATTTTTCTAATATCGATGACACGTTCTTCTAAATTGACTTTAGGCTCAAAATGTAAGCCTTGATTTACAGTGTCTTGTATAATTTCATAACAAGGTTTAGGCGCTAATCCACCTATATCCCAAATAATCTTTTCCGGGTAAACATGCATTTTACCTCCAAGTTTATCTTGAATATCAATAATTCTTACCTTCATACCTCTTAACCCAGAATAAAAACTAGCAAATAAACCTGCTGGTCCGCCACCGATAATAATCACATCATCCATAAAATTCCTCCTACAATCTACTAGTACTTTTATTTCATTATCCTATTATTGATAATGCTTATCAATTAAAAAGTGCCAATTTTTAAACTTTAATAATAATCCATGCTTTTTACCTAAAAAAATAGGATGCGCTTAAAATACTAATTACACTGTCACAGCAAGATAACTAAGAAAAAAGCAAACAAAAACTAAAATGGTTATATAAGCAATCATTTATAACCAAATACACAAAAACGCCTGGCATATTTATGCCTGGCGTTTTTGTCTTTATTAAAGATATAATCAATTAGTTTAGAGCCTAATTTTTATAAGCACTTAATTTTTAGGGTTTTTAATAATTGCATTTTTAAGTAAGAAAAATAGTAAAATAAAACCAGCTGTTAAAATTGTATGACCCATACCCGCGTATCCTGCAAATGAATCTGGCACTGTAAGCCCCATTACTTGATATGTTCCTTTTGTAAACATCATACCTATAGTAGCTAAGACCCCTAGATTATACACAATAAAGAACCAATTAAATAAATAGTAACTACTTAATTTAAACACTTTAGCTACTGGTAATAAGATAAGGTGCATAAACATGCCTAATATAAGTGTGTGTGTATGCACAACTACTAACTGTGTATCCCCTGTAAAATCATAGGCAAGTGTTAGCTCGCGATAATAAAAACCACTAAGCAATCCTAAAATTGTATAAATTAAAAAAGCATACAGTATTCTGCGCATTCAAAATCCTCCTCAAAATTATTATAAGACAAATCTTTACAAATTACAGTGACAATTCATCAAACATAATAAAAAAGAGCGTAGAGCAAAAGTCAATCCTTGCCCTACGCTCATTACCATTCTAATTATTATGCTTTACGTGATTTTTTAAAAATGGCTATTAACGATAAAATAATAGCTACGATAGATATAATCCACAAAGCCATCGAATCATTACTGGACTGACTACTTTCAGATTCAACATCAGCATTTTCAGATACTTTCGTTACTGGAGAAGGCTTTTCAGCATCTTCGTCTCCGTCCCATTTAACTGTTTCTCCATCGTCATAAGTTTGATAAGCCTCCCACTTAAACTCGCCTTCTTTTTGAGGGTTGGCTACTTGGATAGGTAAATCTACAAATTCATTTGGTCCTATACCTTTACCTTTAGCTGTCCAAGTAATTTTTGTAATATTCCCATCATCATCTTTTGTTAATTTATGGTCAAATGTTTCATGCGGTGCTACGCCCACAACGTTTACACCTTTAGGAACTTTCAATTCAATTTTTGTAGTGTTAGATTCTTTTTCTACTGGTACTCTAACATCATATTTTTCATAAGAACCTGGTTCACTCGTGTCAGGGTTCAATGTCACATGTGCCTCTGCGCTTTTAGAAAATATTAAAGCGGTAAAACAAGCTACGATAGCTAAAATTAATTGTTTTTTCATTATTTATAAGCTCCTTATCCTGGAATATTTAATTGACTCATGATTACACCAACTAATATGAGTATGATACCTATACTCAGTTCACCAAATAATATAAATTTATTCGTGTGCTGATATTTCCCAAGTGCTTTAGTTGTTTGATAAAAACCTAGAAGCATCATCACAACTGTAAGTACGACTTTAACAATTAATAACACACTCCAAGTTTGAATATTTTGCCAAAGTGTTAATATATTCGTTTGATCGATGGACATCAGGATACCTGAAACAACAATAGCTGTCACAGCACCAAGATTTAACTTGAATAAAAAGGATTTCATTTGTTTTACATCAAATTGTGCTTTACTCAACACAGTGACAATTAAATAAATTAACGCACCTAGCCAGAATGACATGCCTATTATGTGAATTGTTCTTATAATAATAGACCATAGTGGTACGGTTTGTGACCAAGCATGCCCAGACATACTAAGCGCAATGAGTATAAGAATTGGTGCTAATATGTACCAACCAGAGACCATATTTTTTATTGTAAAAAAAATTAATAATACAATAACTGCAACCATTGCTAATATAAATGGGGTTTGGAGTAAAGTTGATTTTTGTAAACTTAACACATCTGAGATCACATCAGAAGACAAGGTCATCATATAAATTAAAACAGTAATTACAGAAAGCATCACTAATACCCAAATCGCTGGTGCAGTATATGTTTGTAAATTAAATTGAGGTAATCGTAGTCTTTTTGCTAGTTGATTAACCAGATAAAAGCCAGCTAATGTTATTAGTAAACCTTCTGATATAAAACGCAATACGCCAAACCAAACATCTGGCTGTTCATAAAACGGAGGCGTTGTATCAATGCCATTTGCTGTTTGTTTTCCAACCGAAAATTCAAATTGGTCACTAATTTCATGGCCATCAGCTGACATCGTATGCCAATAGATACTATGTGTGCCCTCTTTTAAATCTTTAACTGGAAAAGTTAATGTGTCTGAAGAACCAGATGTGCTTGGTTTAACTTCAGTAATTTCGGAACCGTTATCATCATAAATTTGAATACTTGAATATTTGGCATGTACTGGTTCATTAAATTGTAATTCGATTTCACTTGGCGTTTCTTCTACGACGCTATTATGTGATGGCGTGACTTTCTCCAACGTTGCATGCGCAGCGGCCTGTTGTGAAAACATAAATATCCCTAATATCAATATAATTATAAACACAAAGCACGAGGTTTTAGAGAATTTATATGTAAATTGCATGTTCATCCCCCTTTTAAAAAGATTATAGTATTTATAATATTAAAGAAAACAACCATTCACAATATAAATATAATTTTGTCATTTTTTAGACAAATAATTATAATTTAAATATAGTTGTTTCCGTTTATTAAAAGTGAAATTTTATTATAACTATTGTAAAAGTTTATATTTTACAACTTATAAACGATATAAAAAAGCGAGACAATAAAATCTCATTTTGCTAAAAAGATTTCATTGTCTCGCCGAATAAAATATACTTACATTCTGATATATTCATTTTCAAAAACATTTAGTATTATTTTTAAATGATAGATATGATTAGCTCCATTATAACTTAATTATTTTCGCCTTGTTCTACTTGGGCGATTTTATCCACTTTACGTTGCGATCCGCCTTCCCAACTTACGTTAAGGTAAGCTTCAACATTCTTTTTAGCAGCTTCCACACCTATAATTTGTGCACCCATTGTTAAAATTTGAGCATTATTACTTAATTGTGCTCGTTCAGCAGAATAGTAATCATGTGCCAATGCCGCGCGAATACCTTTTAACTTATTGGCAGTAATGGATACACCAATACCTGTACCACAAATAAGGATGCCGCGTTCATTGTTTCCTTGTTGGATACTTTTACCTACCTCAGCAGCAACATCTGGGTAATCTGTTTCTGCGCATTGATGACAACCAAAATCTTCAACTTCATGCCCTAATTTTTCGACATGTGACTTAACCGCTTCTTTCAATTCATAACCATTGTGGTCTGCACCAATTGCTATTTTCATTTTAAATTCCTCCTCCAATATTTATTGCTTCTCTCTTATACATATGATTTAAATGTGTCTAGCATGAGATAGGCGGACATTGCGCCGGGGTCAACATGACCTTGTGAACGATGACCAAGTCGTTTGGAGCGCCCTTTATTTGAAACGATATCTTTCGTACTTTCCATCCCTTTTTTAGCTTTCTCTAAAGCGGTGTTAAAAGCATCTTTAAATTGTATATTTTGAGATTGAGCATCCTCTAAAGCGAGATAGAATGGTTCAAGTGTATCAATCATCGTTTTATCACCGATCTCAGCTTTACCTCTATCTTTAATACCTTTACTAAATGCAATCCAAAATTGATATAAGCCTGGCTCGTCTAATTCAGTTTGGTTTTTCACTGCGACTGCAGCTTTAAGATAACCTGATGCATATAGTGGACCTACAGATGATCCTACTGCATCTAAAAAGCTTTTACCTACCGCAACACTAATTTTGGCTATATCATCTTGTTCTTGCAATTCATTATTAAT
Organism: Staphylococcus sp. GDY8P120P; assembly: GCF_017892065.1. Lineage (NCBI taxonomy): Bacteria > Bacillati > Bacillota > Bacilli > Caryophanales > Staphylococcaceae > Staphylococcus > Staphylococcus sp. GDY8P120P. Next base: position 29,804 of record NZ_JAESKI010000012.1, read on the forward strand.
TGTATTTTTTACAGCTTGGTAACCAATATTCATAGTGACGCCATGATCACCATCACCAATTTTTCTATCTAATTCACAAAGGTTATCTTTTTGTTCCTCAAACAACGTCGTTAACGCTAGGATAAATGATTTATATGCTTCACTCGTTAATGTCATTTTGCTTCCTCCTAGACTTCTTTAAAATTTGGACAATCAACTGGATGGTCTATACAAGATTTCAACGTGTCGTCCAACTTCATCAATGTCACCGAGAATCCACCCATTTCCATTGATGTAATGAAATTACCTACATACGATTTATAAGTCTTAATATTTTTTTCTTTTAATATTTCATCTACTTCTTTATTAATAATATATAATTCCATTTGTGACGTTGCACCTAAGCCATTCACTAACACCACAACTTCATCATTCGATTGATAAATATTTTCTTTCAATATATTTTGCATCATAACTTGTACAGTTTCTTTAGCTGAACGTAGCGTTGTTTTTTCAATGCCTGGTTCTCCATGATGTCCTAAACCGATTTCCATTTCATTGTCTTCTAAATCGAAACTAGGCTTGCCAGTTTGTGGCAAATAGCAAGGGCTTAAACCAATACCCATTGAACGTGTATTGTCATTTGCAAGTTGTGCAATACGACGTACTTCTTCTAAGCCATAGCCGAAATCAGCAGCTGCGCCTGCAGCTTTATAAACAAGTAATTCTCCTGCTATGCCTCGTCTTTCTTCGATTTCTTTTGCGGAAGCAACGTCATCATTTCCAATAACAACTGCTGTTTCAATATCATCTTCAATTTCTGTCATTTCACTCGCCATCTCGAAATTCATTAAATCACCTGCGTAATTACCATAAACGTATAAAACACCGTGATTATCATGAATTTCTCTTGTTACAGCTTGTATAGGGATTGGAGAAGGCGAGGCAAATATATTACCTACTGCCACGCCATCCGCCATACCCTGTCCTACATAGCCTAGGAAAGCAGGTTCATGTCCTGAACCACCACCAATTAATATACTCACTTTACGATCAGGATGACGTTTTTTACCAATTAACGCCCTTTGATGTAGGTTTGAACGTCTTATATATTCGGGATAAGCAATTAAATATCCCGTCATTAGCTCATCTATGACGTCATCAGGATTATTAATCATCTTTTTCATTTAAATTCTCTCCTTTTAACTCTCTGATCTCTTATATTGCCTAGCTGTATTAAGGTACAAGAACAATTTTTAATGATTTATCTCCTTTTTTCATTAAGTCAAAACCTGCTTCAAAATCTTTAAGTGGTAGTTGATGTGTCACGACCCCTTCAGTTGGAAAATCTCCATTTTGTATGCCATTAATCACAAGTGGATAGCAGTAAGGTCCTAAATGACTACCCATTAAGTCTAGTTCTTTACGGTCTGAGATAATACTCCAATCAACTGTTACTGGATCACCAAATACAGAGAACTCAACAAATCTCCCTAATTTTCTTATAGCGCTTAATCCTTGTTCAACAGATTTAGGATGACCAGTTGCTTCAATATAAGTATCGCAACCGTAACCTTCTGTCATCTCTTTAATTTCTTTTACAACATCTACTTTAGATGGATTCATTACAATGTCAGCACCAAATTGCTTAGCCAATTCTAAACGATCATCTTTCATATCAAGTACTACCAATGTTTCAGCGCCTGATTTTTTGGCAGCCCCAATCATACCTAACCCAAGTGTCCCAGCGCCAGATAATACAACAAAATCTCCTAACTTGATGTTTGCGCGTTGTACGGCATGTAAACTACAAGCATATGGTTCGATAAGAATTGCTTTTTCAATCGGTAAATCTTCAGGTACTTTATAATTAATTGCTTCTTTAGTGAATTTCATGTATTCTGCCATGCCACCATTCACATTATTTTGGAAGCCATATAAATCGTGTTTTTCACACATCCAATACTCTCCGCGTTTACAGAATCTACATTCCCAACATGGTACGATTTGTTCAGAAATCACACGATCGCCTATGTCAAAGTCAGTCACGTCATCGCCTTTTTCTACAATTCGTGCAATAAACTCATGACCTGGTATCATTGGTGCTTTGATATAAGACGGTTGTGTTTCGTCACCCCAAAAGCTTGGCGCCCCACCATATGCTTTAATATCTCCTGCACAAATACCACATGCTTCAACTTTTACGATAATTTCTTTTGAATTTTCAATAACCGGCGTATCTACAGTTTCATATTTATATTCACCTGGTGCATAAGCTACAACTGCGTTCATTTTGTCTGGATAATTTTGATTTGCCATATATAACAACCCCTTTTTCTTTTAGGAAACGCTTTCATTTATAGTTATTATTCTAATATACATTTTCGTTTATTTCAAATATTTTTTCGTTTATTTTCGTTTTATCTTTCTTTTGTTTTTTTTATAAAAAATTGTGTTAAACTGAACTATGAGATTAAGAAGGATGTGAATCATATGAAAATGTACGCGGATGAACGACGGGAACATATATACACTTACATAAAGTCACATAAGCGAGCTACGGTAAAACAGTTGTCAGATTATCTAAGCGTGACAGAAGCAACTGTTCGTAGTGATTTAAGACTTTTAGAAAGTGAAAATAAACTCACACGTACACATGGTGGCGCAAAAGTTAATAATAATATGAATTCAAAATTAAACTTTTCTTACCGCCTATCACAAAATCATCATGAAAAACATAAAATTAGTCAATACGCTCTAAATAAAATTGAACCACAACAATGTATACTTATTGATGCAAGTTCAACTACCTATGAACTCGCTAAATTAATATCAGAAACGACTATGGAGCTTACAGTTATAACCAATGGCTTAGAAAATGCTGTACTTCTAAAAGAAAACCCTAATTTAACCGTACTTGTAGTTGGAGGGTTTGTTTCCCAAGATTCAAATGCAATTACTGGAAATATCGATTCTCAAATTTTAGAAATGTATCATATCGATTATTTCTTTTTATCAGCAAATGGTTTTACATTGGAAAATGGTTTAACGGATTTCTCATTACCAGAAGTTCAATTGAAGAAGCAAATGGTTCAAGAAAGCGAAAAAGTTATCGCACTTATAGACCAAAGTAAATTTGATGTTTCATCCACACTTTCTTTTGCCAAAATTAACGATATTACTGAAGTTATTACTGATAAAAAACCAAATCGAAAATGGACAGAAAATATGCCTTTCAAATTAACTGTTGTTTAGTTAGTGGTTGCTTTCGTATAACATTAAAAATAAGCTGTATCCATTAGGAAAGTAACTCAATTCCTAACGATACAGCTTATTTTTATATTAAATCCATGAAACTGTTTATATTCCTCCAGTCCATCCAACATTTGTAAAGACATATAATATAAATGATCCGACTATAATCCAAATTAAAAACAATGGCGCCATAAATTTAAACCACGAACTAAAGTTCGCTTTGGCAATCGCAATTGCACCGACTGTTGCACCGAGCGTAGGTGTGATTAAATTACCTAAACCACCTCCAAAGGATAATGAAGTTAAAAGTAATTGATCATTCACACCTAGCGTGTGCGTCACTGGCTGTAATATCGGAACCATAACACTCATTAATCCTGAACCAGAAGGTACCAAGAAATTAAACACACTCGCAACTAAAAATATTAAAATTGAAACGACACCTGCTGAAGATCCATCGAGTTGTGTTGTTAACCCATTTACTATTGTGCTAAGTATTTTTCCTTTTTCTAAAATCACACTAATGGTATTAGCCATAATAATAGCAAATGCTACAACTAACATAGGCTTGGCGCCGGCTAGAAAACCATCTACCATTTCACCTGAACGCTTACGCTTTACTAAGTAAGCAATCACAAAGCTAATGCCAAATACAGTTATAAATACGCCATTACCATATTTTTCTGTCCATTTAAGCATACCGTTACCTACAGCTAAGATAATAGGTGTAAAAATGACTAGACTAACAACCACCACATCTCTCCAATTAATCAATCTATCTTGAATATTCATTTCATCATTTGATGATTGTGTCATGTGCTTCTGCCAAGATGTTGTATTCATCAAACTTTTGTTTGGATTTTTAATGACTCTTCTTGCATACCAAACAACGTATAACATTGTAACTAATAAAAACACTACATACATAATCGCTCTGCCACCATACCCAGAATATAAAGCGACTTCAGGGTAAACAATTTGCCCAATTTTTGCCATACCTGAAGGAGAAACAGAAAATGCCATATATAATGGGAGAAAGGTCATGGCAAGCGCAATAATTGGGTCTAATTTTAATCTTTTAGCCAAAATAACGCCTAGCGTAACAAAGACAATCATTTGGTCGCCACCTACAAAAAAACCTATAAATGCCATTAATGAAAACAACCCAATAATTAATGGTAAAGCACCAGCATGTTCAAATTTATATATCATATAATTGGTTAGTTTTGTCACTGAATCCAACTGCAATATACCACCTATAGCACCGCCAACAAATAATAATAAAGTCACTGTTTGAGCAGACTGAATGCCTCCGTTTAAAATCAAAGTAATAGCATAAAATGGATTAACGGGGTTTTGTGAAATAGCATGGTAAGTACCTTGCACAATTTCGCCACTCTTTGTAGTATCAAACTCACCTGCCGGAATAATGTATGTCAAAATACATGCAAACATCATCATCATTAACATCATTAATAACACATGTGGTAATTCGAATTTTCTTTTTTCTTTTGTTTTTATTTTGGTTTTTTCAACCTCTTTTTGCGACTGATATCTACGCTTATGTGAAGTTGCACCATATTCAGACATCTCTTTTCACTCCTTAAAATGAGATAAAATAAGTTCATTTCGCTAAGTTTATCTATTTGTTATCTTTGAATGACTATATCTATTTTCCTTGAAAGGAATACCAAGATGATCACGTAATGTATCTCCGTCATAGGATTGTGTATAGTAACCTTTTTCTTCTAATATAGGTAATACTTTATTTAAAAATTCATCATATATTTCTCCATAAACATGTGGGCCAAATATAAATCCATCTGCTGCCCCTTGTTCAAACCATTCAATCATCAGTTCAGCAACTTCGTTATATGTGCCTGTAAATGGCGAACGCCTTACCGTTTCTTCTAGTGCAACTTGTCTTAAAGTTAAATTTTGTGATTTGGCACGTTCAGCAATTGCATCTGTTGTAGCACGAAAACTATTTTTGCCTACTTCACCTAATTCAGGAAACGGTGCATCGAGTTCATATTGACTGAAATCATGATGATCATAATATCTTCCTAAGTAATCTAAAGCTTCTTCAATTGTAGCCAACGATTTAATTTCATTAAATCGCGCTTCTACTTCATCTTTATCTTTTCCAATGATTGGCGCAAGTATAGGATAGACTTTAATATGTTCTGGATTTCTTCCAAACGCTTGAGCTTGATCCTTAATACTGTCATAGTTACGCTTGGCAATATCAAGTGATTCCCCTAATGTAAATACGGCGTCTGCATACTTTGCAGCATATGCTTGTCCTTTCGGTGAAGCACCTGCCTGAAATATAACAGGTTGTCCTTGTTCTGAACGACTCGCATTTAAAGGCCCTTTAACTTGGAAAAATTGACCATTGTAATCTAATGTATGCATTTTACTTTTATCAACATATTCACCTGTCTCAACATCGAACATAAATGCATCATCTTCGTAAGAATCCCATAATCCTTGAACTACTTGGATATGTTCTTCTGCGATATCATACCGAATATCATGTTCTGGATGATCTCCTTTACTATAATTATCAGCACTTCCCGCTAAAGGTGACGTCACAACATTCCAACCGGCACGACCATTACTTAACTTATCAATAGTTGAAAGTTGTCTTGCAACTGTGAATGGCTCACTGTACGAAGTTGAAATAGTTCCTACTAACCCGATTTGTGTTGTTATCGGAGCAAGTGCTGCTAAAAAAGTTAATGGCTCATGCCTATCTAAAAAGTGTGGTATCGATTTTTCATTTATATATAACCCATCTGCTACAAAAACAAAGCTAAACCCAGCTTGTTCTGCTTTACGTGCGATATCCAATTGAAAATTAAAATTTGTACTTGCATCACTAGGTACTTCATCCGATTTCCAAGCATGCATATGACTACCAGGGCCATTCAACATAATTCCTAAATCTATCTTTTTATTAGTCATTTTACCCCTTCTTTCAAATTCTCTTTATTGTAAATTTGTGCTAACTGTTCTAATGTTTTTAAACGTAATGCATGATTTTTCACTGGCATATGAAACATAAACTCATCAACGTGATTATCAATATTTAATTCTTGAATCTGTTGTTGTATTGATTCAGCTGTACCATTAAATACTTCTATTTGTTGCGCTTCTATTTCAAAATGCTCTGAACTTTGCTTTTTAAAATCCTCAATTTGATGCTTACTACTTAACGTTAACTTACGCCCATCATTAAAATGCAACACATAATTTGTTCTTCCTTCTTCAATTAAGGCGCTATCTTCATCGTTCTCCGATACGACAGCAGCTAACGCGACGATTATTTTCCCTTCAGGATAATGGGCTTTATATGTACTGATTGCTTTGTGTAAAAGCGCCTGATCAGAATTTAAAAAATAAGCATAAATAAAACCAACTTTTTCATCAGCTGCAAAACATGCTGAACGCTCACTTCCCCCTAAAAGAAAGACTTGCGGTTTCTGAATTTCTTCATTACGGATTGTTGTTTTTAAATTTGAATAGGCATCTACTTCTGAAAATGTTTCATTATTAAATTGATTGAGTCGATGAAATTTATCGTTGAAAGATGTAGGTATGTCCTTGATATCTTCTTGCAAGGCTTGGGTAGCTAACGGAAAACCACCAGGTGCTTTACCAATACCTAAATCAACTCTTCCTGGAGCAATATGGCTAATAAAATGAAACTGCTCAATCACTTTGAATGGGCTATAATGCTGTAACATAACGCCACCAGAACCAACTCTTATATGGTTTGTTTGATTTAATAAATGCGTAACTAATATTTCAGGACTTGTCCCCACTACTTCATTTATATTATGATGTTCTGCCACAAAATATCTTGTATAATTTAACTTTTCTGCTACTTGTGCTAATTCAACGGTTCTAGATAAGCCTGTATTAACTGATTCATTATCGTCTATTGGACTTTGGTCAAGAATACTTATAGCTGTCATAAACAGCCCCCCAATCATTTTCTGAAAATTATATTAATTGTAATCTTAGACGTACTTCTTGTTTTTGTCAAGTATCCTTATCGATTTACTATGTTTTAAAAAGTGATGCCCACAGACCATTGTTCTCTCTCATTATCGATAAATGACGATACTAAAACGACACTAATTTTTAGCCCATACATGCTTTATTGCATAAAAAAAGAGACCCGATTGGATCTCTGATTGCCTACAAAGAGCAATGAGCTCTTGTATTCTTAAGCACAACAGATGGCCGGGTCTCTCAAAGTATGAAAATCAACATTGATTTCATATGTTTGCTATCATAATATTAAATTTTACATATACTATAGAACTCAACGTCATTTTTTTAATATGACCATCCTAATGTATGTTCTACTACGTTTTCATTTTCAATATTATCAATATCTATCATAGATTCTGAAATATTTCTTGAATGGTAACCAATACGTTCTAAGATAGCTATCATATCTAGATATAACAAGCCACCTTCTAACGTACACTCTCCTGAACTTAAACGCTTAATATGTTTTTTTCGGAGATCATGCTCAAGTGAATAAGAGTCATTACTTAAACTTACTATTTCATCTTTTTTAACTCTGTCATACACACTAAACATTTCAACTGTCTTTTCAAGAGACGCATTGACATGATTATATAATTTTTCAATACTTCTTTCTGCCTTCTCAGAAATCTGTATTGAGTCTGCTTCTTTTTTCTTTAAATCTAGTAAATACGCTTCAGTCAAACTCGCTACTTTTATAAACGTTCGATTTACGTCGAATAGTACAGACATTCTTTCTGCATCTTGTTTCGATATCTTTTTCTCTGAAATTTTAGTTAAATATTGTCTTACATTTTCATACATGCTTTCTACAGCAGCACGCTTTTGGAGTATCTCTTTTTCTGTTTTTCCATCACAATTTTTTATGTTTTCGAACATATCGAATGTCATTCTGCCTATGTTTTGAATTTCATCTTGTGCTTCTTGCAAAGCTATATTAGGCGCTCTATTAATTAAATTTTTATCTAATACTCTTGGCTTATATTTTTCATTCAAATCTTCACCTGGCACTAATTTCGTCACAATCCAAGCTAAAACAAAGATAAATGGTAATTGAATCAGTGTATTTGTTACGTTGAAAGTACCATGTGCAAAGGCGATTACCATTTCAGGTTTTAAATTCATGGCACCTTGCATCCACTCAATTACTAATTGAAATAGTGGCAAGATGATTAAGAATATCGTCGCGCCTATAACATTAAATAATACATGAACCAAGGCCACACGTTTTGCTGCTAATGATCCAGCTAAACTGGCAAGAATTGCAGTAATTGTCGTACCAATGTTATCTCCCAACAATACTGGTAAGGCACCGTGTAGACTAATCAAGTCATTAGCAAAGAACCCTTGTAAAATACCGATTGTGGCACTTGAACTTTGTATAATAACTGTTAAGACTGTTCCAGCTAACACACCATAAATTGGATTAGAAGACATATCTAACATAATTTGTTTAAAGGAATCTAAATTAGCTAATGGTTTTACTGCACCGCCCATTAATTCTAAACCATAGAACAATGCACCGAAACCAAATAAAATCATGCCTATATTTTTAACTTTGCGTTTTTGTATAAAGAAAATTAAAAACGCACCAATGGCTAAAATAGGCAACGAATAGGCACCAATATCAATACCTATAATAAATGCAGTAACCGTAGTACCAATATTCGCTCCCATAACGACGCCAATAGCTTGACGCATTGTCATAAAACCTGCACTAACAAGACCTATAGTAATAACTGTAGTACCTGAACTACTTTGAATTAAAATTGTCACAATCATACCTGCTAGTACACCCATCAAAGGGTTACTCGTAAAGGTATTTAATATACTTCTTAATCTATCACCAGCAGCAGCTTGTAAACCGTCGCCCATTTGTTTAATACCATATAAAAAGATTCCCAATCCACCTATAAAAGTAAATATAATCTCCATTACAGAAGAGTCCATCGTCACACCTCTTTAAAATATTTGTAAACTATGTGAATTATAACTAATTTTTGTTAAGCTAATGTTAATTTCTAGTTAAAATTAGAATCTAATTTCTAAATAATTTTGTAATCTTATTTCAACAGGCGTTTATTCGCATTTCAAAGCCCGTCATTACAACCCTGACAGTAATATGTACATTTATAAAAATTATGTCTATTTAATGAAATATCTAAATATTGATTAAATGCTTATCCAAAATAACATTAACAATATAGAATAGAACTTGTCATATTTTCAAATCTTCGCTACTATTAAAAAGAATTTAACGAAGGGAAGATTTATATTGTGATCACTGCTTATAAACATACACGTACACAAGAGGTTGTGACATCTACTTTAGACCATAACGCATCATGGATTAACGTTATAGACCCAAATTGGGAAGAAATAGAACAATTAATGACCTTATATCATATACCTGAAGATTTTATTAAAGACCCACTAGATACTGAAGAAAGTTCACGTATTGAATATGATGAAGATACACGCTATTCTCTTATTATTCTAGACTTACCTGTTGTCAATGATACAAACCTTAAAGTGCTGTCTTTTACCACGATTCCTTTAGGTATTATTATTGGTAATCAAAAAATAATTACTGTATGTAATATTGAAAATGAGTTTCTCGAAAAATTCAGCCAGCAAAATATTAATTTACATTTTCACAGTCGCTTCGCACTCAATATTTTATTAACTATTGCGAATCATTACAATAGAAATCTTAGATTATTGAACAAAACGAGATTACGTATAGAGCGTGATTTAAAAAATAATGTTACAAATAAGCAATTATATAACTTAATGGAAGTTGAAAAGAGTTTAGTTTATTTCTTAGCTGCACTCAAAGGCAATGAAACAATTATCAAAAAACTTTTTAGAGTACCTGCAATCAAGCGGTTTGAAGAAGATGAAGCGTTGCTTGAAGACTTATTAATTGAAAATAACCAAGCTTTGGAAACGACGCGATTATATACAGACATATTAGAAAGCATTACTACTTCGTATGCATCATTACTTTCAAATGAAATGAATAACACTATGAAAACACTAACACTATTCACTGTATTTTTAACGCTACCGACCCTAGTATTTAGCTTTTTTGGAATGAATGTTCCATTACCTATCGATGAACATAGTTATATTTCTTGGATTATCGTAATCGGTATTTCACTAACAATTGTTTCTTTAGTCGGCGCATTTTTATGGCGTAAACAAAAATTTTAATAAAAAGAACTAAAGACAATTTATCTTTATTTTTTATAAAAACACACCCCTAAAATGAATGATACCATTCAACTTTAGGGGTGTATCTTAAATTATTGTTTATCCGTAATCACACATATTTTTTTCTGAAAGACAAAGCATACGTTACAACAAATGTAACTATAAAAGTAATAGCTATACCTATGCCATAATGTAACCATCCGTGATTCACACCACTGATGGAAATGAACCCTGGTAAACCTGCAGTTCCTAATGCGATCGCTTTTACTTTAAAAAATGATATATAGGCTGCACCAATTCCAGAACCTATAATTGCTCCAATAAATGGGTATCTTAATTTTAAGTTCACTCCAAACATTGCAGGTTCAGTAACACCTAATAATGCTGAAATACCTGCAGCAGAAGCTATCCCTTTTAATTTCTTATTCTTTTTTATAATTAGAAAAGCAGCAAGCGCAGCTGCGCCTTGTGCCACATTTGACATCGTTGCTATCGGGAAAATAAATGATCCGCCGGTCGTTGCGTTATCAGCAATGAGCTGAGTTTCAATTGCGATAAAGCTGTGATGCATGCCTGTTATCACAATAGGTGCATATAACAGTCCAAATATTAGTCCTCCAATTGCACCGCCGAATTCATATAACCACGTTAAACCATCTGAAAGCCAGTAACCCAATGTTCTTGTTATAGGTCCAACAAATAAAAATGTTATAAAAGCGGTAACTAATATTGAGATTAAAGGTGTCAATAAGTTATCTAACACCGTTGGCACGACCTTACGCAATCCTTGTTCTAATTTAGCCAATATATAAGTTGCTACTAACATAGGTAATACTTGTCCTTGGTATCCGACTCGATTAATTTCTAACCCAAATAAATGCCAGTGAGGGATTGATTTTCCTAATTCAACCGCTTTAGGATAATCGTATGCGCTCATTAGTTCTGGGTGAACTAGAATCATCCCTAGGGCAGCCCCTAAAAACGCATTACCGCCAAAACGTTTTGCTGCGCTAAAACCAATTAAAATTGGTAGCAACGTGAAAGGTGCATTAGCAAATATATCAATCATTTCTGCTAAGCCTTTAAATTGGCTATGTACCTCTATTAAAGAATGATGATTATAAAATATACCTGGCGCTGTTAAAATATTATTAATACCCATTAACAAACCACCAGCTACAATTGCTGGGATAATAGGTACAAATATGTCTGATAACATTTTCACAAATTTTTGGAATGGGTTCATGCTCTTATTACCTTCAGATTTCACCTCTGAAGTTGTCGATGCTTCTTTTCCTGTGATTTTTTCCAATTCTGCGAACACCTTATTTACAGTACCTGAACCTATGATAATTTGGTACTGACCTCCTGTAGCAAAGGTGCCTTTTACTACTTCCATTGATGATAAACTTTCTTCATCAATCAAACTTTCATCTTTGAGCACAAGACGTAATCTCGTGGCGCAATGTGCCATTGCATCAATATTATTCTCTCCGCCAATCGCATTTAAAATACTCTCAGCTGATTTTTTATAATTCATAGTTTAACCTCCCAATAACGAAACCGGTTCCAAATTCCTTTACTATTATTGTAACCGGTTCCAAATTAGAACGCAATATTTTTTGAAATTTTGATGATTTTTAAGCTTTATTATTTATCCAAGAATCTCAATGTCCTTTTTGCTAATATCGCTATAATACTGGCTTATTTTAAAAATAAAATAGTCTTTGAGTTTGTTAATACTTTCCAACGTATCTAGCCCATTTTGTAAATGAATTAGCCATGACCTAGCTGGACAAGCCGTATTATAAAACTCTTTATGGATTCTTACCGTGGTTCTATTAACAGGTAAATGATATTTCTTTAATATTGCAGCAGCTAACCAGAAACTAACTTCTTCTACCTTCATAAACTCATTATCATTTAATACACCATTTATTTTAGATTGGCATCGTTCTATCCCAATATAGTGGGTATTCGCAAACTTATCTCCACAGTGCCATTCCGTATAATGTGTTGGATGAAACCAATAACAAGTCGTTTGATCAACATAAACACTTGCCCACCCTTTTTCTAACTCATCTTGGTCGATTCTTTTTTTTAACCAAGTGATATATGCTTTTGCTGTATAATTTTCTGCATCATCATGAAGTACCACACCTAATATATCTCTTTTCAATTCTGTGATTGTCTCAGTTAGATTAAAATAATCAGAATATATATGTTCCATAAGCCACTCTCCTATTATTAAAATTTCTTACCATGAACCACTTAAATTTATCTATAAAATAATTAAGGACGTATACAATTTAATTTATCAGACGAAATCAACTGCCAAAATAGGAAAAAAGTTATATTTAATATGTTAATATTCACAACTATTTATTATATAATGTAATTTAACTAATATATCAATACACTATTAGGAGTTGCTAGATTAAATGGAACATGCCACATTATGTATCCACGAGTTTTTAACTACAAACACTCGCCGTTGTATCAATCAAGTGATATTGTTATTTTCTTTAAAAGGTCAGATAGATATCAATATAAACGGTAAACAAGGGTCGTTTGATAGTAATATCGTCATCATCAATCATAGTGATCTGTTTCGTATCACACATGCAGAACAACTTGTTGAGTTAAAAATCCCTATTCAACAAATCATCCCGCTAAATCAATTGTTTTTTAATTGCCATTATGATGTTAAAGTTTTAAATTCATCAGAATATTTAAAGCATTTAATTTTAAATATGATTGAAAAATTAAGTGACCATAGCACAATAGAGCTACCACAATTAACTGAAATCATCGCTATCTTAGAACAAGAAACTAAAAAATCAAATGATTATTTTTACATACCAAACATCCAATCTGATAATGAACTGTTAAATAAAATATCAGAATATATTAAATGTCATATCACTCGGCCTATCATGTCTAAAGAAATTTCTGCTACTTTTTATATTTCTGCTTCATACATTTCAATTTTGTTTAAAAAGTATTTAGGGATCAGTTTTAAACATTATATTACAAGTTTAAAAATTGCCATTTCGCTTTCAGAGGTTATGAACAGTAATAAAACGATTTACACTATTTCAGAAAATATGGGGTTCAATCATTACGCAAATTACACGCAACAATTTAAAAATTATCTAAATTTAACACCCATCTCGTATAGAAAAAGGCTAAACTTACTACATCATAAGTCTGTTAAATTATTAACTACTGATGTAAGCGATTATTCATGTTATTTTAAATCACAATTAATTGATAAACCTCAGACATTTAATATACAAACAATCAATTTAGATTACCTAGAATACGATGACTCTGCGAAGCAACCTACTGTTTTTATTCATATAGATAGTATTATGGATGTTATTCAAACAAATTTAAATCAAAAGCTTAACTTTAGCGATCTTAGCAATTGCTATTTGCTCATAAATAACATTAGCAATCTTGCATTAGAGACATTAAATTTAAATGGCATTGTCAATTTTATCGATACACTGTTTTCTCAGTGTATGGGTGTGGTCATTAAAATTAAATCCATAGAACAATACGAAAAAGTCGAACAAGTTATCTCTCAATTCCTTATATTTAAACCAAAGTATCATAACCACAATGAGATGTATCATTTTATGATTCTATTCGATACAGAATATCTTTCTTTAAACGATGTAAATCGTTTGTATATCAGAGCTAAAAGTTTAAGTATTAATATCAAATTAGCTATAAATATTGAAGGTGTACTTAACCAAACGCAAAACCTCAATCATACAATTACACTTTTACATAGATTTAATTTTGACTTCAATTTTATCGATATAGAACGAAATGATGTCCGAGCTATGGTGCATAAATATAGCAATCGATTTGACAATATTTCAAATTATCAAGATTATTATGAAATATTCATCGCTATATCCAAGTTGAAGCCTTCCAAATGTGTATACACAAAGATTACGAAAAATTATTTTACTCAACGCGACCCCAAAACCCCTTTAGGGGTATCAGAAATGATGCAACATTTTTTATTTTTAATAAAAAATGGGGCTGCTATAGGTTATGAATTAATGTCTAAAAATGGCTCAGATATTGCTTTAATGAATCAACATGGCATTTATGAACCTATTGTTTATATCTTTCAGTTCTTGAAACCATTTTATAATAAACCTGCTCTGATACAATCTAATTATTTAATTACAAAAGATAAGCATGGTATACACTTATTATTATTTAATTCAAAACAACACACTACAGAAAAAACACAAAAATTCATATTAAAAAAACAATCATCTATTTCAAAATCGATTTTGTTTATTCGTACTTTAAATAGAGAACATGGTTTTATTGCTTACGCATTGCCGCCTATTTTTAATAATACTTTTATCGAGCAATCGCTTTTACGAAACATTGAACGTTCAAACATGCCAAAATCTGAATTACGGCATACTACGTTCCCTAATAGTCCAATAGAATTTGATATAGGACACGACGAAGTCAAATACATGCTTTTAACGCCTACGCATAAGTAACAATTTTTATATAATACAGTCAATAAGAAATAAGGCGAAATTCGTACAATTGTTTTTAAAAGTACACTCTTTACTTCTTCTTCAATCGCATTATCCTAATATTTTAGATATAACTGAAGTAAAGGTATATAAAGGAGAATCTTATTTTGAAAAACAATAAAATGTTTGCAATTATTATCAGTGCTATTATGGTTATTGTAGCAATTGTCTTAGTTATCATGATGGTTTCAGGCGGACAAAAAGAAACATATTTCGGCTACATGAAAAATAGTACAACAGCTGAAAAAGTGGTGAGTGAGAAAGACCATAAAGTAGAAGAAAATGTAAAAATACCTTCTGAATCAGGATTTAACCCTAAAAAAGGCGACTTCGTCAAATTAACTAAGTCTGAAAATGAAGACGACTATAGTAAAATGGAAGTAGTCGATCACGATGATGTACCACATGGTTTAATGATGAAGATCCATGACATGGACATGAAAGGCATGTAATATAAAATTAATTTAATAGCATTCTATTTATGGCTGGTGCGTTCATTAATGCTCCAGCCATAAATATGATATAGACAGTAGCTAATGTGTTGAAGCATAAACATATAGCACCATTCCACTTTTTAACTTCCCTGTAGACGCTAGATAACGAAACTTATTTAAAATTATCTATTTTATTTCTAGTATTTATATAAAAAGCACTGAATAGCTCATTTTGCTATTCAGTGCGAAAATGTCAGAATTCAATTTTTTAATTATATAGATTTTAAATAGGCTTGGCCTTTTTCTTTATCATAAGCGTTTTCCCATTTTGCGATAACAATAGTAGATAAAGCATTGCCTAAAACGTTAACACAAGTTCGTACCATATCTAATAATCTATCTATACCAATAATCAGCGCTAAACCTTCCGCTGGTAATCCCATAGAAGTTAGCGTTGTAATAAGCACGACAATGGATACGCCTGGTACGCCTGCCATACCTTTAGAAGCTACCATTAAAGTGACCATAAGCATTATTTGTTGTCCGATTGACATGTCTATACCATACATTTGCGCAACAAATAATGCTGCTATAGATTGATATAATGCAGAACCATCAAGGTTGAAAGTATATCCGATTGGCACTACAAACGATGTAATGTCTTTTGGTGAACCAAAGTTCTCCATCTTTTTCATTATGATTGGTAATACAGATTCAGAACTAGACGTAGAAAATGCCAATACCAATTCATTTTTTAATATTTTAATAATAGAGAAAATACTAATACCACACATTCTAGCTACAATACCTAATACCACAATAACAAAGAACACCATGGCACCGATAACTACTAATAATAATTTTAATAATGGTAGTAATGCTGCGGCGCCAAAAGTCATTATGGTTGTACAAATAAATGCGAATACACCAATTGGAGCTAATTTCAATATTTTATTTATCATCCAAAATATAGCTTCTAATGAACCATTTAAAAAGTCCTGAACTGGTTGCGCTTTTTTACCAATGGCTGATAATGCAATACCAAAAAATACTGCAAAGAATATAATCGGTAATAATTCTCCTGCGGTTAAAGCTTCAAAAAAGTTTTGCGGTACAATGTTTACAATTGTATCGATAAAATGGTTGCCATATGTAGATTCTTCAGCAGCTTTCGCTGAGGATTCATATGTTGAAATATCACCTTTTGGTAGTTTATCAGGATTTAATCCACTACCTGGTTTAAATATATTTGCAAAAAGTATGCCTAGTCCAATAGCAACTGTTGTTATTATTTCAAAATATAAAATTGTTTTAAAACCGTAACGTCCTACTGTTTTAGATTCACCTAAGTTTGAAATAGACAACGCTAGTGAACAAAAAACAACTGGAATTACAATCATTTTTATTAAATTCAAGAAGATATCGCCAAAAGGCTTAATATAATTTGCAATCTCATCATGTCCATAAAGTAATAGACCTACGATAATACCTAATACCAATGCGATAATAACTTGCATTGGCAAACTTATTCTTCTTATTATTGCCATGATGTTACTCCCCTCTTCTGACATTGCTTAATTATATCAAAATATTTTTTGTTTAGATATAAATTTTTTTGATAAAATTTATAATATTACATTTATATTTTATTATTACTCTATTTATATATATATAAGTAACATTAACCTTTTGTCTAATCCCTAAAAAATCTAGTTGAGTATTAAAGCAATACATAAATAGAAGAGATTTCAACATACTATAATTTCACGTTTCAGCGCTTAAAATCACTTCTCTTTTAGTTATTTTTATATTTGTGTAACATAAATAATCAGTACTATTTTTTAATATTCGTTTCACTTCAAGCGTGAATAAATTGTTATATTACAATATCATTTAACATTCGTTATAGTAAGTAGAAAATCTATGTTATGTGGCTTAAGTTGTAATAAAGTAAGCAATGGATTGAAAGAATAGAAAGTAAAATCTATTTATTATAAAAAATAAACCTGATACATCAATCGATGTCTCAGGTTCTTTTATGATATTGACAGTGGTTGACTAGATTGAGTATGTGAAATAATGATTCCACTCCTCATACTTAAATTAATCATCCGCACGATTTAAAGTTTCCTTTAATGCTTTATCAAAGTCAGTACGTACGATAGGCCCAATTCTATTTTGATATTTATCACCATTCAAAATAAACCCTTCTTTTGTGATATACATCATTTCAATAATTTCTCTCATAAATGGATTGAACCGTCCTATTAATGAAATCATTAGTTTATTTAATGGGATGATGCGCTTTTTATAATTTGTAATTTTACGAATCTTATGAATGATCTCTTTCCCTGAAATGGGATTACTTCCTGGTATATTCCAATTTTCTTCGTATGAAGTTTCTTTTTCTGCAATATTTACAATCATTTTGGCAGCATCTGGTAAATAAATATACTCACGAGACGTTTTCAAATTTCCAATGAAAATTGTATGTTTATTATTTAATACGCCATCTATTGTGGGCTGTAAATATGTGTTTTGAGCACTAGGTCCAAAATAATCAGGTAATCTAACAATTAATGGCTTTGCTTTAGTCCATTTATTTTTATCAAAAATCAAATTTTCAAATTGAAGTCGTATTGCACCTTTTTTCGTATTTGGAAGTTTTGGATGATTTTCATCTCCTTGCGCACACTGACGGCCATATACATATATACCATCAATAATCACTATTTTTTTCTCTAACTTATCTGCTACCTGCATCACGTTTTCTCCGATAATAGGTAATTTCGATTTCATTTCTTGATAAGGTACGTTAGCACATTGAAATATTATATCTACATTTTCAGAAGCTTCTAATATGCTTTGGTAATTAAATATATCGCCTAGTGCATAAGTGAGATTAGCGTTATTATGTTTTTTAATTAAAGTTTCTAGTTTGCGTTTAGATCGCCCAAAAGCAATTACTTGTATATTACGTTGTAGCAATTCATAAACTAACGCTTGACCTGTACCGCCAGTCGCCCCTAAAACAATAACTTTATTCATGTTAACACTTCCTTTTTGTTAGTGATCAATCAATAAATAAACTTCCAAAAAAATAAATAACCATTTCAAATGATTATTTATTTAAATTACGATTTATCAAACTAGGTAAATTTATAAACTGAGAAATATTACATAATATACCTCTCGCTAAAAAAGTAGTAACTTCGTTTTCTGGGTTGTTCACATTTTCATTTTCAAATCTTTTTAACGCATAATCTCTAATTTTTAATAAACCTGTTCTAACTGTATTTTGTATATTTTCTTCTGTCACCGAAAACGCGATCACTTGAATATTAACTTCATTAGGATATTTATTAGAAATCGTTTCATAAGCCGTAATCATATCTTCTACAATATCTGCGTTATTAGATTTAATTTGTTCAAAACTTTCTATAATTCTTTCAAATGCTTGATTTAAAGCCGCAATAAATAATGCTTCTTTTGTTTTAAAAAATTTAAAAACATAGGGTTGCGAAATACCCGCTATAGTCGCTATATGTGCCGTTGTAGTTTTAAAGTAACCATTCTTCGAAAACGCTATTAAACTAGCTTCTAAAATTTCATTTTTTCGTTTCATGCTATTTTTATTTTCCATTTCGGCTCTGCCCCTTTATTTATTGATTGATTAATAAATAATATAAACCTAATAATATTATAATGCAAATTATACATATTAATATTAAAAATAAACTATAAAAGTAAACTATTAGATTCACTTTTACTTTTCACTTAATATATTTACCTCTCATTAATAAAAAATGGCTGACACCCTATATAAATAAGGAATCAGCCAACTTTATATTGCTTTTGCTCTAATCAATAAAATGATAACATCATTAAACAAATAACTTTTTAATCTTTAGGTTTATATTTCTCTTTAAACGTATTATGTTTTGCATCTTTTACATTTTTCTTAGTTTCTTCATCAAAACCTTGTACTAATATCCCCTTAAATGTGCTAACTGGTTGCACAACATAAGTATGTTCTGAATCATCTTTGAATTTAACTTCCTTATAATACAATCCTTTTTTAGCACTATATAAGGTTTTTTCAGATTGGATTTTTTCTGTTAAATGCGTTTCATCCATATAATTATCAACTAATTCCAAATTTTTGTGGCCTTGATACGTCCTTAAACCGAAGAAAAATGCCACTGCTAAAACCAATGAAAGCACCAATAGTCCTAAAATTTTTAAAAACGTCTTCATCTTTAATCTCCTTTTAATAAAAACAATCAATTAAATATTTTTTCATTCACCATTAAACCCATCAACTTTTTGTTAAAATACATAATATTCATATTATGAATGATAATAAATCATTTATAAAGTATTATATCTTTTTGTAACAAAATGTTCTTAAATTATGACTTTAATAAGTGATTAGATTTATTTCAAACAACGAATAAACGTACATTTTTGTTTTAATTTTTCAGATGGTATGTACTTGTATTAAGGTTGAATTTCTTTTAAATAAGCAATATTCAATATGTCTACTCAGATAATACTTAAATAATAGTATAAAAATATTATGAATAAGGTGCACAACAGTTCCTTGACAATGTTCGTGGTTCATAATAAGGTTAAATTTCAAAAGGGGTGATTAAATGGAGGAAAAAATTAGCTACTTAGAAAAACAACTGTGCTTTCTTTTTTATGTTTCTTCTAAAGAAATTATAAAAAAATATACTACCTATTTAAAAGAGTATGATTTAACATACACTGGCTATATTGTTATGCTCGCTATAAAAAATGATGAAAAGATAAACATTAAAACACTTGGTCAACGTGTTTATCTTGACTCAGGGACACTAACACCTTTACTAAAAAAATTAGAGAAGAAAGGATATGTTAGTAGAACACGTGAGATTGATGATGAACGTAATTTACAAATCGCACTTACAGACCAAGGTGCTGAAATTCAAGAGGCATTATCCCATGTTTCTAGAAAAGTTTTTAGTGAATTCGATATGGATATTGAAGAAGCTATTCACTTAAAAGAAACTCTACAAAACTTCGTAAATAAAAATTTTAATAAAGAACTTTAATATATAAAGAGGCAAAGAAAAGTTTGGATGTTATAAATCATACATCTCATTTGAACTTATACTTGCCTCTATTTTTTTAATAAGTCATTTAAATATAATACTTTCAATATTTTGCGAATATCCTTCCATTACACTATGATGAAATTGAAATATAAATTACTTTTAACTTTCATGCTTTGACTTTGACTTTCTTTGACTATTGTATTATAATATGAATATAAGGTTAAAGGAGAGGTGAAAAGATGATGCAAAACACTCAAAATTTTCCAACAGATATAATTGAAAGTTTACTAACTGAGCATCATGATTTTAAAGTAGATGTGTATGAATCAAATGGTGCATATCAAGTCATAGCTGAACTCCCTGGTTATAGCAAAGACGATGTCACTATTCAATTTGAAGATAAAACATTAACGATTCGCGTAACACAAACTTCTACTACAACCGAAAACCAAGATCAATACTTGATTAGAGAGCGCAATTCAAATGAACAAAGTAGACAATTTATATTTAAAAATGTAGATAAAGAAAATATCAAAGCAACAATGGAAGATGGTATTTTAAGTGTTGAATTACCAATTAATCACACAAAAACACAAATTAATATTGACTAAATTATAAACTAAATATAATTAAATTGAAGGAGAGATGTTTTTATGGCTTTCAATATGAGACCTTTTGATAATTCATTTTTCGATGTGAACCCTAGCGATTTTTTCAAAGATTTTGGACGTCAAATCTTCGATCAATTCCCAGGCAGTAGCAATATTAAAACGGATGTTAAAGAATTAGAAGACGCTTACGTAGTAGAAGCTGAATTACCAGGAATGAAAAAAGAAAATATTAATTTACAATTTGAAGATAATATTTTAACAATTGAAGGTAAACAAACCTTCGAAAATAACAAAGAAGATGAAAATGGACGTATTATCCATCAAGAACGTAGCTATAGTGATGTAAAACGACAATACCAATTTGATAATGTTGATGAAAATGGTATTAAAGCTGCGTATGAAAACGGTATGTTAAATGTTACACTACCTAAAAAAGAGAAAGAAGAATCCTCATCTTCTAACATTCAAATAGATTAATCCATCTAAAAAAGGCAACGCTTTAAAATCAAGCGTTGCTTTTTTATTTGTATTACTTTCTAGCTATTTATAAAGTAATCTAAATAAAACAACTACTATTAATGAATAGTTAACTATTTGACTATATTATTATATTAAACAGTGCTTACCTTGTTTCTTTTCAACATATGCATCATTGTTAACAAAGCAATCGTTCCAAATATAGCTAACAATATAAAAGCCAAATGACTTGTTCCTGTCATCATCGTTACATAAGATATAACAATAGGTGGGAAAAAGCCACCTAAGCCCCCCATCATAGAAACAATACCATTTGCAGAACCAGCCTCATTACTAAAGTAAAACGGTACAAGTTTAAAGATAAGCCCATTGCCTAACCCAGCACAAATACTAATGAGTAAACAACCAATTGTAAATAACAGAATATGATTTGAGATGCCTAAAATAATTGCGCCCACAATCATCAAAGAAAAATCAATCATCAATAATATAACGGCATTAAATTTGTCTCCTAATATCCCTCCCAAAGGCCTTAAAAATGTTGCTAATGCTATAAATACGCCCGACCGTAGACCAGCATCTACTTCGCTAATACCAAAGTCTTGTACAAGATAATTAGGTAAAAATAATCCAAATGCCACAAAAGCGCCAAAAGTAATAAAATACCAAAGTGATAAATAATATAATTTCAAATCTTTAAACAGACGTTTAGATTGTTCAATTAAAGGCACTTTAACCTTTTTCTCTTTTGCATCTCCAAATAAAAACATTAAAACTGCAAATAAAGCGATTACGACTAAATAACTTCTCACCGTCGTTTGCCAACCAATGATTGAAGCTATAGGTGGTGCCAAAAATGATGAAATTGCAGTCCCAATATTACCCATACCATATATACCATTTGCTAAGCCGACGCGTTCTTTAGGGAAGTATTTAGGGATAGATGTAACACCAACCGAAAACACAGCGCCACCGACGCCTAGAAAGAATCCTGAAGTCATTAACATCCCTGTTGTTTGAGCTTGACTTAAAAAATAAATTGGAAATAATAAAATAATAAAGCTACAGAAAAAGACCCATTTAGCACCTATGACATTTGTTAAATAACCAAACGGTACTCTTAAAATAGAACCGAGTATAACAGGTATTGCTAATATAATAGAGAGTTGATTCCCAGATATATTAACGTCTTGTGAAATAAAAGGTATTAACGGTGCGATAATACTCCATGCCATGAACCCCACGACTAAACTTAAAGATTGTAAAGTTAATTGAAAACCGCCACTTGCTTTGTTCATTACATTCACCTACATTTACGTTTTTTAATTAAAACACTAGTATTCTACAAATGGCCTACAATAATCATGTATTTCATTATTAAGTATTAAGGAATTAACTATGAAAGGTAAAACTGGTGTAACATTTGAGTCTTTAAAATTTTTAACATCGTAGAATACTAGCTATATAGTTAGTGTAAAATCTTTGTGAAAAAATAAACATAAGGATTATCCCTTAACTTTTGTCAAATTCCCCCTATTTCTATATTCATGAATTGATTATAAATAGTTTGTAAAATCACCCTTATATGCATAAACTTTAGTTCATATCGTCTACTTAACCTAAGGCTTTTATATAAAAAAAAGACCCGTTTGGGTCCATGCTTTTTTATGAAGCATCACTTATCAATGGATTAAATTAACATTACTGATGGCATATGTGTGTTAGCCTATACAACGCGTTTACGCAAATGTATAGTTCTAACCAATCCTTAGAGGAGACAATGAAGTCATTAAAAAACATGTGATTTCTGTCCTATTCTCGGCGTTATGGTTTTACATGAATATATTATCTAATAAACTAAAAATCAACTAGTTTTTTCTTCATCGCATATGCTACTAATTCAGGTTTCGATTTTAGTTCCAATTTTTGCATAATATGTGTCTTATGCGCTTCTACTGTTTTGACCGATACAAATAATTGTTCTGCTATTTCTTTATTACCATAGCCTTTTGCAATCAAAGGTAATATTTCAATTTCTCTTTTAGATAAAATTTTAAAAGGATCTGATGTTGAAGCTATATCTTGTGAAGTATTACTAATAAATTCATTTACAAGAGAAGTGGTTAGTTTCATATCTACATATGTCTCACCTTTATAAACAGTTCTAATTGCTAAAATGAGCTGCTCATCTGGAGCATTTTTTAAAATATAACCTTTTGCTCCATTTTTTAATACATGAAATAAGTATTCTTCATCATCATACATTGTTAATATTAAGATTTTTGTATCAGGGAAACTTTCAGCTATTTTACTGGTTGCTATTAGCCCAGATTCTCCTGGGGGCATACTCAAGTCCATCATTAATACATCCGGTTTATGTTTCATTACTTTTTGATATGCTTCTACACCATCAGCAGCAGTTCCCACAACTTCCATATCGTCCTGGTAGTTTAGAATCATAGAAAACCCTGTTCTGACAACCGCGTGATCATCTGCAATAACTATTCTCAAAATTAACTTCTCCTTACTCCCTTAAATTGGCACTTCTAAAGTCACAATCGTTCCTCTCCCAATTTGGCTATCAACATTCACTTCCGCATTAACTAATTCAGCGCGCTCATGCATGCCATAAAGCCCTAAACCAGTTCCTTGTGGTTGGTCTGTTTTAATAAATCCTCTACCTCTATCAACAACTTCAGCAATTAATCTATTATGATTATAATGTAAATCAATATCTACTTTATCGATATTAGCGTACTTAATGGCATTAAATAGTGCCTCTTGTACCACACGGTAAACAACCGTTTCAATTTCATTATCGAATCGTTGGGCATCTAAATTGGAATGATAAACAATTTTCATTCCATAATTCGATTCAACTTGTTTGAAATATGTTTTAAACGCTGCATCTAAACCTAAATCATCTAAAGAAGATGGTCTTAATTCAACAGATAAATTGCGTATATCATCTATAAGCTTGGACATCAACCCTTCGATGTGTTTTGAATCTTCAAGCAAATCAGCCATTTCTTGCTGATATTTTAATAATCTCAGCTCTACATCTATATTCAACATTTCTTGAACAACGCTATCATGCAATTCTCTAGAAATACGTTTTCTTTCATTCTCTTGTGCAGAAATTGTTTTTTGCATCATCTTACGTTGGTACATTTTATCATGACGCTCAATTTGCGGAGAAACATTTTGTAGAGTGAATACTTTAATGTCATTGATTGGATCAATCGTTTGGTATGTAGCAGTAAATGGCTCAACAGTACCTCTATTTGTTTTCATAAAAACCTGAAAACTTGTGTTTCCTACTTCTTCAGCTTCAAGAAAGCAATTTTTGCATGATTGTAAATCAAATTCATTTGTATAACCATCACATCGATTACATATAACATGAGTCATATCACGATAGTTCTCATCATTGGAAATAATATCTTTTGCAGCTTGATTCTTAGCAATGACTTTACCTTCATTATCAACGAATACTATCTTTTCTCTTGTGTTATTAAAATACTGCAATAATAATTGACTCATATCTTCCATCTGATTTATTTGCACTATCATCACCTAGTCTTCTTCTTTAAAAATACCTAACACATCACTTATTGAAAGTGTAGCATGCGCTAAAGGTAAGTTTTTTCTATTTCTCTGTCCTAAAAGCAAAACACCGTACACCTTATGGTTGTACCATAAAGGGATTGCCACCATTGCAGTTAAACATTCAGTTAAAACAATCGGATATTTATATTTTTCTGAAGGTAATAAACATTGGTCTACATTTTCAATAATCATACGTTTACCTGTCTTCATAACATTACCAGCAAGCCCTTTACCTTTTCTCAAGACAATCAGTTTATATCTAGTATTCAGATTGCCTGAAACATAATGCCATTTAATAGGTGATATTTGATTTTCTTGCTCATAAAACGCTAATCCCGCAAAGTCAAAACCTTCTCTTGTTCTAATTAAATCCAAAGCTGCTTGGTAATCAATCTTTTTATTTAAAAGCAATGAACTCAATATACGGCCCCCTTTTATACTTTATGTTTACGATAAATAATATAACTTCTACTCACATATGTTAATGGCACACTCCACACATGAACTAGTCTCGTAAATGGCCATAATGCCATAATTGTAAATCCTAACAACACATGGAATTTAAATGAGAGTGGTACATTTGCCATCAAAGCTGCATCTGGTGAAAAGATAAATAAATTTCTGAACCAAATTGATATGGATGCACGATAATCAAAATCGGGCGTCACAGCGTTAGTAACTAAAGTAGCGTAACACCCCATACAAACAATCAGTAATAATAAAAGGTTAACAATGATATCTGAAGCTGAACTGAGCTTTCTAATATTTTTTTGAGTGATGCGTCGTGCAGTTAATAACAACATACCTACCAATGTTATTATACCAAATATACTACCAATATACACTGCCCCTATATGATATAAATGATCGTTAACGCCAACCGCTCGTAACCAAGAAGCTGGAATAATTAAACCAACAAAGTGTCCAACCGCTACTGGAATAATGCCTAAATGGAACATGAGGCTCCCCCACCTCAAGCGTTTTTTTTCTATAAATTCACTCGATTTTGCCGTCCATGAAAACTTATCAAATTTAAATCTTGCAATATGTCCAATAAAAAATATAGCGATACATAGGTAAGGAAATATAACCCATAAGAATTGATTAAACATTTGCTTTCACCTCATTTGTTGGCTCAATACACGCTTTTAGCGTTTCTCTTAAAGCTTTAACCAAATAATAATAAGGGCTATCTTGTTCTGCCAATTGATTTGCCATAGCGTACGTACCATCTTCAATAATCATAATGACAAACTCAATATTGCTTTTTGCTCTTGGGTCATTTTGCCATTGTGCAATATATAAAAATTCCAGCATTAGTGGTAAAAAATCAGATAACTCATTGTCCGCCATTTTCAAACCAAACATTTCGTATAGTACTTTTAATTTAGCTAATAATTGTCCCCGTTCTTTTTGAGTATCAAATTTATTATAAGTCATATACAACGGCGCCTTCTTATTAAAATCAAACGTGTCAGAATAGAGTTGTTGAACCTCTAAAAAACGATATGCATGTATGCGCTCTCGATATATAATAAGGTTATGATAAGCTGGATGGTCTGGATGAATGATACTTTCAAATGGTTTAGGATGTAATGTCAATTTTTCAGGAAAATCTAATTGTTGAGCGAAATATCCGAGTGTTTCTTGAAATGATTTAAATTGTGCGATATTAATCACGGAAAATCCCTCCATAGAAATTATCATTATATATCTCTTGCCCCGATTTTTCTGAAGCTGTGCCTACAGGCACGCCGCACCCTTCGCAATTTGAACCAAAATATTCTCCTCCATATCCTTGACTGCCTTGTGCATGGTACGTATCCATATAGGCTTCTTTATGAGAAGTTGGAATAACAAATCGATCTTCATGCTTAGCAATAGCAAGTAAACGATACATATCTTTAGTTTGACGTTCGGTCAAACCTAATCTCTGTAACTTATCTTCATCAAATGGTTTATTCGTAACTTGGGCGCGCATGTAACTTCTCATCATCGCCATTCTTTGCAGTGCTTCTTTGACTGGTTCAGTTTTTCCCGCTGTAAGTAAACTTGCTAAATATTGTATTGGTAAACGCATTTCTTCAATAGCCGGGAAAATCATATCAGGATTTCTATTGGCATCCATCGCCGTTTTACCCTCGAAATAACTCATAATTGGACTTAGTGGAGGGCAATACCAAACCATCGGCATTGTGCGGTATTCTGGATGTAATGGGAATGCGAGTTTATATTCAATAGCTAATTTATAGACAGGTGAATTTTGCGCCGCTTCAATCCATTCCATAGAAATGCCATCTTTTTGTGCTTGTTCAACCACGCTTTCATCATATGGGTTTAAAAATAAATCTAATTGTTTTTCATATAAATCTTGGTCATTTTCTGTTGTAGCTGCTTCTTCAACTCTATCAGCATCGTATAAAAGTACTCCTAAATATCTCATTCGTCCTGTACACGTTTCTGAGCAAACTGTTGGTAAACCAGCTTCAATTCGTGGGAAACAAAATGTACATTTTTCAGCTTTATTTGTCTTCCAATTAAAATAAACTTTTTTGTAAGGACAACCTGTCATACAGTATCTCCAACCGCGACACGCTTCTTGGTCAACCAAGACAATACCATCTTCATCTCGTTTATACATAGCACCTGAAGGGCATGAAGCTACACAACTTGGGTTTAAGCAATGTTCACATAATCTAGGTAAGTACATCATAAACGTTTGATCAAATTTAAATTGAATATCTTCTTCAATACGTTGAACATTAGGATCTTCGGGACCTGTTACGTGTCCTCCAGCTAAATCATCTTCCCAATTTGGCCCCCATTTTAAATCTAATTTATCTCCTGAAATAATAGAGTGGGCTTTTGCTACTGGTGAATGATTTCCTGCTTTGGCTGTAGTTAAATGTTCGTAATTATAAGTCCACGGCTCATAATAATCTTTGATTACAGGCATATCTGGATTGTAAAATATTTTTCCAAGCGCGATTTTTGCCCATTTACTACCAGACTTGAGTTCTAATTTTCCTTTTTTATTTAAAACCCAACCACCTTTATAATGTGACTGATCTTCCCATCTTTTTGGATACCCAATGCCTGGTTTTGTTTCAACGTTATTGAACCACATATATTCTGCGCCGGGGCGATTAGTCCAAGTGCTTTTACATGTAACGCTACATGTATGACAACCAATGCATTTATCTAAATTCAATACCATTGCAATTTGTGCTTTAATCTTCAAGCCAGTCTACCTCCTTCAGTTTTCTCACTGCTACATAAACATCTCTTTGATTACCTATCGGCCCGTAATAATTAAAGTGGTAACTGATCTGAGCATAACCTCCAACGAGCTGTGTTGGTTTTAAATGTATACGTGTAGGTGCGTTGTGCGATCCGCCCCGCGTATCCGTTAATTGCGAGCCAGGTGTTTCAATATGTTTATCTTGTGCGTGATACATAAACATTGTCCCTCTCGGCATACGATGTGATACTACTGCTCTAGCTGTTACAACACCATTACGGTTATACACTTCCAACCATTCATTATCTAGAATGTCATGTACTTTCGCATCTTCAGATGAAATCCACACTGTTGGTCCTCCCCTAAACAATGTCAACATGTGCTGATTATCTTGATAAGTGGAGTGGATATTCCATTTGCCATGAGGTGTTAAATAACGTAGTACAAGAGTATTTTGATCCATCGTCACTTTCTTGTCTCTCGCACCGAATACCATCGGCGGTAATGTTGGTTTATAAACAGGCAAATTCTCGCCAAATTGTTGGAAAATTTCATGGTCAATGTAATAGCTTTGTCTTCCAGTTAATGTTCTAAATGGTACTAAGCGTTCTACATTCGTTGTAAATGGTGAATATCTTTGGCCATTTTTATTAGAACCCGGGAAAACCGCTGTCGGTATAACTTCTCTAGGTTGTGCCGTAATATTTAAAAACGAAATTTTTTCAGAAGCACGTTCACTTGAAATATCTTTCAATGGCATACCTGTTTGTTGCTCTAAATCTTCATAAGATTTTTGAGATAATTTGCCATTTGTTGCTGAAGAAAGATTTAACACTACATCTGCGGCGCGCCTTGCGGTATCTATTCTAGGCCGTTCATGCTTGATTGAACGCGCATCTGCATCGCTCCATGTACCTACCATACTTTTTAATTCTTCATATTGTTCGGCAACAGTAAAGCTCACACCATGCGCACCTATTTTTGCCTTTTCAAGCAGTGGACCTACCGTAATAAATTTGTCATAAATTTTTGTATAATCCCTATCAACCACTGCAAACCCGGGCATCGTTTTACCTGGGACTGCCTCTATTTCACCTTTAGTCCAATCTTTAACAATGCCATTAACATTGGAGATTTCTTGCGATGTATCATGTGCCAAAGGCGTTGTGATTACATCTTTATAGACACCATTTAAGTGGGTTTTCGCTGTTTCAGATAATGCTTTACTCAATGTTTTAAAAATATCCCAGTCTGAGCGAGACTCCCATAGTGGATCGATGGCTGGATTAAATGGATGCACAAATGGATGCATGTCTGTAGACGATAAATCGTGTTTTTCGTACCACGTTGCAGCCGGTAAAATGATATCTGAATATAAAGGTGTAGCAGTCATTCTGAAATCTAATGATATAAGCAAATCTAATTTACCTTCTGTATCATCTCTCCACTTGATTTCTTCAGGCTTAGCTTCTTCGTTAGGTTCAGCCATCAAACCAGATTTAGCTCCAAGTAAATGTTTCATAAAATATTCTTGTCCTTTTGCGGAACTTGAAATTAAATTTGAGCGCCATAAAAATAAAGTTTTTGGATGATTTTTCTTTAAATCAGGGTCTTCGATTGCAAATTTAGTTTCTCTAGCTTTAACTGAATCGATGGCCCTTTTTAATATTGCCTCATTATTAAACTCACCATTATCTCTAGCTTCTTCACCAAATGCCAAACTATTTTTATCAAATTGTGGATATGATGGTAACCATCCTAATTTTGCAGCTAATACGTTATAATCTGCCGGATGTTGATGTTTAATATTCTCTGCCAACGGAGATTTAATACTATCTACATTAGATTCTTCATATTTCCACTGGTCCGTAGCGAAATAAAACCAACTTGTACCATTTTGTAATCGAGGCGGGCCTTGCCAATCTTTTGCAAATGCTATTGTATTCCAACCTTCAATTGGTCTACATTTCTCTTGACCAACATAATGCGCCCAACCGCCGCCATTAACGCCTTGACAACCACACAGTAATACAAGGTTCAAAATAGAACGATAAATTGTATCTGAATTAAACCAGTGGTTAATGCCGGCGCCCATGATAATCATAGACTTTCCTTTGGTATCTATCGCATTTTGTGCAAATTCTCTTGCAACTTGCGTTACTACGCTTGATTTAACACTGGTGATTTTTTCTTGCCAAGCAGGCGTATAATATGATGTGGCATCTTCGTATCCCTTTGCTTCTAATTCATGCCCAAAGCGCTGTATGCCATATTGACTCGTCATCAGGTCATATACCGTAGCAACGTATTTTTGTTCACCGTTGGCTAATGTTATTTCCTTAACAGCAATCGGCCTTTCAAAAATACCGTTTCCTTCGTTATCAAAGAACGGAAATTGAATCTGCTTTAATTCATATTCATCTTCTACAAGACTTAAAACGGGTTCTATTTTGTTACCATTTTCGTTTTCTAATTTAAGATTCCACTGTTTACCTTCTTCCCAACGTTGACCCATTGTGCCATTTGGTACAGTTAATTGTTGTGTCAATTTATCAAAAACAACTGGTTTCCAATCGCTGTGTGCTGTTTGTGTTCCTATGTCTTCTGCTCTTAAGAAACGTCCTGCCTTGTATCCATTTTCGTCTTCGTCTAACATGATAATAAACGGCATATCTGTGTATTGTTTAGCATAATTAATAAAATATGGGTTAGGATGATTAACATAATATTCTTGTAAAATAACATGTGTCATGGCTTGTGCAACTGCTGCATCAGTTCCTGGATGTGGTGCTAACCAATTATCTGCAAATTTAACGTTTTCTGCGTAATCCGGTGCAACTGAAATAACTTTAGTACCTCTATAACGGACTTCTGTCATAAAATGTGCGTCTGGTGTCCTTGTTAGAGGCACGTTAGAACCCCACATCATAATATATGAAGCATTATACCAATCGCTTGATTCTGGAACGTCTGTTTGTTCTCCCCAAATCTGTGGTGATGCAGGCGGTAAATCTGCGTACCAATCATAAAAACTTAACATCTCACCACCAAGCAAGCTGACAAAACGCGCACCAGAAGCGTAACTCAACATAGACATAGCAGGGATTGGAGTAAAGCCTGCGATTCTATCTGGTCCAAATTTTTTAATTGTGTAAATGATTTGAGCTGAAATTAATTTAGAAACATCTTTCCAATTTGTTCGTACAAGGCCACCCTTTCCACGTGCTTGTTTATAAATTTTAGCCTTTTCTTCATCTTCTACAATCGATGCCCATGCAGCTACTGTATTGTTGTGATGCTTTTCTAATGCATCTGTCCATAATTCCCATAATTTACCACGAATATATGGATAACGAATTCTTAAAGGGCTATACTCATACCAAGAAAACGATGCACCACGCGGGCAACCTCTAGGCTCAAACTCAGGCATATCTGGGCCGCAACTTGGATAATCGGTTTGTTGGTTCTCCCATGTAATAACGCCGTTTTTCACAAACACTTTCCATGAACACGAACCCGTACAATTGACGCCATGGGTTGTTCTTACGACTTTGTCGTGGCTCCAACGTTCTCGATACATTTTTTCCCATTCTCTACTTTTACTTTCTAATACAGACCAATCACCATTGAATTTTTCAGTTGGTCTGAAAAACTTCATTCCAAACTTTTTCATTTTATACACCCTCTCAACATCGTTACCTATAAAATCTATATCATATGCATATCTGTGTTGTAGTTATCTTTTTGCTTTTCTTAATTAAATTGTACTTTTTTTCACAAATTCTATATATTAGGGATTTACCTAATTGAATATAAAAAAGCCCTAATTATCCAAAATTAACTGTTATTTGCACAGTTGATATAATTAAATAAAACACTTCTTTAAAATCAATATTAATAGTTGATTTTAGGGAAGTGTTTATTATGCGTTAAGGTATGCTTTTTTTATAATCATGACAGATTCATAAGCGTTTCGCGCGCTTCATATCATCGGTTATTCAATTAATTCTATATATTCATCAAATGTATACTTTTCTGTTATCTCATTAATAAGTTCTAATTGTGTTTCATGATACATTGACCTATCTTCTGGATTAATGATACAAAAATGCCCTTCGCTATATAGTGATAATGCTTTATCTATAGCAAGTTGGTAACCTCCAGTAATTAAGTAATTTTTTGTCGCCTTTTGTTTAAAATAATTTTCACAATCGATTTCAGACATTAATGAACCAACTAAAACCAAGCCAGGTGATCCTGCTTGTCTTTTTATAATTTGACCAATTGTCGTCACAGTTCCCTTAATTACTTTTTCCTGATAAGTAGAAATGTTATATACAACAACTACTGGGTAATCTATCTCTGTTTTCTGGTAGATTTGAGTCATCATTTCATTTAAATTTTTAATTCCCATATAAATAGCCAACGTGCCGTTTTTTAAGATTGCACTTATATCTACTTTTTTATGATTCTCTTTGCAAAAGTGCCCCGTTGTATAAGTAACATTTGTAGCAATTTTCCGTCCAGTAAGGCCCTGACCCATTATTGCCACTGCTGCACTAGCAGAAGTAATACCAGGTACAATTTCACAATCAATATTTTGTGCCTTTAAAGCAACGACTTCCTCACGCACTCGTCCGAAAATAGCTGGATCTCCACCCTTTAATCTCACAACACAACCATGTGAACTAGCTGCATCAATAAGTTGCCTATTAATTTCAGCTTGTTGAATATGTTTGTGGTAAGGTTGTTTTCCAACGTTAATGACTTTTATACCAGGCTTAGCTAGCTGTAAAATAAACGGATTTACAAGCCGATCGTATAAAATAATATCGGCTTGTCTTATCAAACGTTCTGCTTTACGTGTTAACAAATCTGGATCGCCTGGCCCAGCGCCAACAAGGTATACCTTCCCCTTCTTATTTAAAGACATATATAAACATCCCCATCGTGTATCACCGCTTGATAAACCTCTACACAACCCGTATCTGGCGATTGCACTAATCCTGTATTCATATCAATTTTTTGATCATGTAACGGACAATATACATAGTCTCCGCTAACAGTACCTTCTGATAATGGACCATCTTTATGTGGACATCGATTTTGAATTGCATGGATTTGTCCATCTTCAGTTAAAAATAGGCCGATTTCTTTATCTTCAATAACAACTTTTTTACCAATCAAGGGCGTTAATGAATCAATTGAAGACACTTTAATTTTAGTTTTAGAATCCATGATTTACACCTTCTCTACTTCAAATATTTGTCGTGCTTTTTTATGGTTTAAAAGTGCTGACCATGGCTCTTTATCCATTGCACTTTTAACTTTCATAATACGTTCATATAGTGTTGTTTGCTTTTTTTCATCCAATAAGATTGTGCTCACATTTTCAAAACCTAAACGTTCTAACCAGGGGGCTGTACGCTCTGCATAAATACCTGTTTCTCTATAATATTGCATAAACGCCCCACACAATTTGATAACTTCATCTTCCGTTTCGACTGTTGTTAAATATTGGCCAATAGTTACTTCAGTACCGCCATTGCCTCCAATATAAATTTGGAAACCATTTTCAACGCTAATAACACCAAAGTCTTTCACACCTGATTCTACACAGCTTCTGGGACACCCCGAAACACCCATTTTAAATTTATGCGGTGTATCAATATATTCAAATGCTTCTTCTAAACGAATGCCTAAACGTGTAGTGAATTGTGTACCAAATCTACAAAATGCTTTACCCACACAACTTTTTACTGAACGTGTTTTTTTACCATACGCTGACGCTGAACGCATGCCTAAGTCTGACCACACTTTAGGTAATAATTCTTTCTTAATTCCATAAAGGCCAATACGCTGTGACCCTGTCACTTTAACAAGTGGCACGTTGTATTTTTTAGCAACTTCGCCTAATCTAATCAGTTGTTCAGCGTCTGTGACACCGCCCCGCATTTGAGGAATAACAGAGAATGTGCCGTCATTTTGAATATTGGCATGATAGCGTTCATTGGCAAAACGTGATTCAATTTCATCTGTATGTTGGAACGGGTGGATCATATTGAGATAATAATTAATAGCTGGACGACATTTTGGACACCCATTTTTATCTTTAAAATCCAAAGCATGACGCACTTCTTTAGAGGTTTTAAGTGATTTTGCTCTAATTTGCGTTACAATTTGATCACGTGTCAAATCAGTACATGCACAAATGCCTGCCGGTTTATTTGCTACAAAATCATCCCCTAGTGTATGTTCAAGAATTTGTCCTATTTGTCCTTTACACTTTCCACAAGAATTACCTGCTTTCGTTAATTGCGTTACTTCGTCAATACTTGTTAACCCATTTTGTGTTATCGCATCAACGATAGTACCTTTATTGACGCCATTACAGCCACAGACTGTTTCATCGTCAGCCATATCCGCAATATTTAGACCGCTTGATTCACTGCCTTTATGTAAAAGCGAAACCATAGTATAGTCTTGAATTTCTTCTTTTTTCTTCATCATATTAAAAAATCTGGAGCCATCTTCTATGTCACCGTATAGCACTGCGCCAACAATATTGTCTCCTTTTAGAAAAACTTTTTTATAATGTTTATTAACGCTATCGAAGATTTCTATGCCTTTCACTTCAGCATCTTCACGTATTTGTCCAGCGCTATATAAATCACAACCTGATACTTTTAACGATGTGAACGTAGTCGATCCTTGATACCCTTCAGTTGGCATATGTGTTAAATAATCTGCTAACACCCTGCCTTGTTCATATAATGGAGCTACTAATCCATAAGTTTGTCCTCTATGTTCAGCACATTCTCCCACTGCATAAATGGATTCGTCACTTGTTCGCATAAAATCGTTCACCACAATACCTCTATTTACCTCCAACCCACATGATTGTGCCACTTGTGTATATGGACGAATGCCTACAGCCATCACAACTAAATCTGCTTTCAAGGTAGTCCCATCTGCTAATTCTATCCCTGTTACATCATGTTCACCTAATATTTTTTCTGTACGTGCTTCCATTTTAAAATGCATACCTTGAGCTTCTAAATCTGCTTTAAGTAATTCACCGGCTTTTTTATCTAATTGCATTTCCATCAACCATTCTGCAAGATGAATTACAGTAACTTCCATGCCTTGATCCATTAAACCGCGTGCACATTCTAAACCTAATAAACCACCGCCTATTACGATTGCATGTTTATTTGTTTGAGCAATCTCAATCATACGTTCAGTATCATCTATGGTTCTCCATCCTATTACACTATTTAATTGAGAACCTGGAATTGGTAGCACAAACGCACTTGACCCTGTAGCAAATATACAAATATCGTAATGGAATTGTTTGTTTTTTTCTGTGATAATTTCTTTTTTCTCACGATTAACTGATATAACTGGATCATTTGTAACCAATTCAATGCCATGTGTTTTATACCATTGATAACTATTCATAATGGTTTCTTTAACAGACATTTTCTTCTGCAAAATATTAGAAAGCATGATTCGATTATAATTTGGGTAGGGTTCTTTACCAATGATAGTAATTTCGTATTGCTCAGAGTCTCTTTCTAATATTTCTTCAATCGTGCGTAAACCTGCCATTCCATTTCCTATCATTACTAATCGTTTTTTAGACATGTTTATCCTCCTCATATACTTCTGCTAAAAACTGCTGTACTGCATGTGATACTTTCTTGACTTTGTTATAGTCTGTACCATTTGATCTAAATAAAATTTTCAAATCATGGTACTGAATTTCTGGCATATTATAGAAATCTGATTGTGTTTTGTCCCCTGTATGGTTAACAAGTTGATGTGGTAGTGCATCCTTTTTAACTTGATTATTTACTGAGGTATCGTTTGTTGCGATGATAATCATATCTGCTTTTTTAATGTCTTTACTGTCATAAGTTTTAGTTATTAATTTCAAGTTGGGGTGTTCTGTTTCAAAGAACTCTGGTAAAAATGTTTTGCTTATGATTGTTAATGAAATAATATCCTCATTAACTAATTGTTGAAATTTTCGATAAGCAATTTTTCCGCCACCTATAATGACAACTTGCTTATCAGCTAAATTGAGTTGTATCGGGTACATGATTACGTGCCTCCAATTGGGTAATTTGGTCTTTAATAATCAATTCCAATAAAGGGTGAAAATTTAATGATTTTGTAAATTCAATACAGCTATTATTTCTCATATATTGAATTTCACTTTTCATTTTATAAACTAAAAACCCATCGTATAAAAAGACAGGAACTACCAATATTTCTCCGCCCTCTGCCAATATCTCAGGTAACCGTTTTTTATAGCTATAATCCCCATATAGCATCACCATATTGATAGGTTTATTAGCAACATTACAATTATTTATTACTTGTTTAAGTTGTTCATTCGGTTGCTTATAACGTTCACTACCATGCGCAATAAAAACTATTTTGCTAATGGATGGGCTAACATACAGCGCGTTTTTAATTCTTTCATTTATGATGTTAACGATATGGTAGTGTGTTCCTAATGGTTGTGTAACCTGATACTCTATATACGGGTAATTGTTTTTAAGATGCTGTAATATTGTCGGGATATCTTGCAAATAATGTTTAGCTGAAAATAATAAAAGCGGTACGATGTTAAATTCATGTACACCTTGTTTCACTAGACTTGAAATCATGTTATATAAATGGTTAATATCACTTTCCAAAAATGTAATGTGAAAGTTGATACCACTTTCTTTCATTAGTCTATAGATGAATCGTTGTAACGCCTCATTTTGATAACCTCGTCTCATACCATGTATAACGAGTATATTTTCTCCCATGGCGCCCCCTCCCTTTACACTTGAATT
Source organism: Staphylococcus sp. GDY8P120P (assembly GCF_017892065.1). NCBI lineage: Bacteria > Bacillati > Bacillota > Bacilli > Caryophanales > Staphylococcaceae > Staphylococcus > Staphylococcus sp. GDY8P120P. Next base: position 67,222 of record NZ_JAESKI010000012.1, read on the forward strand.
GTAATATATTTCCAATGCTTTTTGTGAACAAATTCACAAAAAGTAAAAAAATAGGGAATCCCCTTAGTGAAAAACTAAAGGAATTCCCTATCATTTATTTAATTTTTATATCATTAAAACGGCGGTTCGCCCAACACGTCTTCATCAAATCGTTCTGGAATCAATACTTTTCTCATAATAACGCCTAAATCGCCATCATCGCTTTCATGCTCTGCGTATATTTCATAACCTCTTTTTTTGTAAATATCTAATAACCATGGATGTTTACGCGCAGAAGTTCCTAACGTAACTGCTGGTACTTTCAGTGTGTCTCTGAGATATGTCTCTTCAACATATCTCAACAATTTACCGCCTAAACCCTGTCCATCATATGATGGCTTAGTAGCAAACCACCATACAAATGGATAAATAGAAATACGGCGTTTACTTTCCCAAGGATAGCGCACTGTTATTGTAGAAATAATTTCTGTCTCATTTTCCAAGACAAATGTTGTACCAGTTTGTAAATTCTTTTCAACCATTTCAACAGTAGCATTGACAGATGGCCAATCAATACCTAATTCTCTTAACGGCGTAAAAGCCTCATACATTAATTTTTGTAATTCTACTGCATCATCGATAACAGCAATTCTAATATTATATTCAGACATTATGTCACTCCCTAACGTTTCTCATCTATGCAATGATTTGAACTATACTGAGATCATTAATCACAATAAATACAATATTGTTTCTTTATAAATGAGTCAATTGATTTGTTTTATTTACTCACTAGAACACTAGAGCGCCAAAAACAATTTGTTGAGTGATTTAGCGATTATTTAAAATACGATATAAACCCCTTTACACCACTTGCTGATTTTATATTCGAGGCTAATCTATTTATTAATAGACAGCGCTTAAACTAAAAAAAGCTATGAAGAAACCTAACGTGAGAGGTACTCCACAGCTCAATTAACTATATTTAATTGGTTCATTTATTTAATTATGCAAGCTATCTCGTTTACCATTCAAGTAAGCATAGACTAAGCCTACGAATAGACCTCCACCAATAAAGTTACCAATAAAGGCAAATACGATATTTTTTAAAACATGTAACCAAACGACAGCATCAAAGTTATAAAATAACATGCCTGCATATAATCCAGCATTAAACACCACATGTTCATATCCCATAAATACAAAGACAATCACACCACATGCAATGAAAAAGGCTTTTGATAAACCATCTTTAAATTGAATAGAAACATAGATACCAATATTTATAAAAAAGTTACAGAAAATAGCTTTACCTAAAATGGCATACCATGACGTATCGATCGTTTTTCCATCTACAAGTTCAGTCAAACTTGTAACTATTTCAGAAGTCATAATTGGCGTAAATTTCATCAAGCCAAATAATATGATGCCACCAATCATATTAAAAAAGAAACATACTAACATGATAATAAAAGCTTTATTCATACCGATTAACTTATAATACCAGCCAACTGTTAAATACATAAAATTACTAGTTAATAATTCAGATTGTGTTAACACAATTAATACTAAGGCTAAACTAAATGAAATAGCGCCTAATAAGTTAATGACACCTTCATTTGCACCAACCATTTGTGTCTTAAGCGCTAGCATAAAAACTGTCACAATAGCTAATAAGAAGCCTGACATAATTGATTTTAAAGCATAACGTCCGCGGGTTTGATCAAACATAACTTCTTTCATCTGTACCTGATTGTTAATATTATCAATTGTTTCTCTAGACATATATGTATCTTTAATAGATTTATGATTTTCTATCATAATGACACTCCCCCCTTATAAATTTCATCGAATAAACACCCCACACGTATAAATCTATTGTATTATTTTTCATTCAAATTTAATAGGGTGTAAGCTATTTTTATATTTAAACACTTATTTTTGAGATGGTATATAGAAATGCGCATGCTTATAATGATATAGAAGATGTGAACAATCAAATGGTACGCCAGTCGTAGTATAAAATACTTGTTCATACCTTAAGCAAGGATCCCCGTCATTTAGTGTTAATATTTTAGCCTCTCCATTATCTAATTTATCCACCGTAAAATAAATATCTGAAAAACCAACGGCTGCCGTAGATGAAGATGGGTTGATTTAATGGGCTATACGCCGTGGGGTATCATTGATATCGTTTCATTTACTACAGGCGAAATGAAAAAACGCTATGGCCTAATTTATGTAGATAGAAATAACTTGGGTAATGGCACCTTAGAGCGAAGAAAAAAAGATTCATTTAATTGGTACCAAAATGTAATTAATACAAATGTCGAATCACTATTTTATTAATATAAAATGTAAAGCTAGCTCGCTTATTAGTTCGTAGGTTTAACCAATTAAATGAATGAATCAGGATATGTAGAAATCAGAAAAATAATAGCTTAACAAGTTTGAAAATTTTATAAAAACAAATAAACGTCAATTTCTATTGAAAAAATATAGAAATTGACGTTTATGTTTTAGTCAGAGGTATTTATCTTTCAACCTCATTTAAGATGATATCGGCAATAGATAACTAGAGTGAGCATAAACTTTAACCAAATTTTTCATTCCTTACCATGGTTGCCTGAATAAAATCATAAATGCTTGTTAACTAACGAAACTTTTTATTCTAGTTTTCTTATTATTTTTTTAATTTTGTCAGTGTGTGTAGGCCATAGGCAAAAATACCATAACCTGCTAAAGTACGTAAAAACCATTTGAATGTGCTGCTACGTAAACTTTTTTCATTTAACAAAACAGCTGGTACAAGCGTACTAACAGCATACAACCCCAAAACTTTTAAATAACGTTTATACAATACACTCACCTCATTTCACTTTTATTATAACTAAAAGTGACGATGTGTGAGCACTCTAATTTTTACATATCTTTGACTTTTTACATATTTTTTAAAAGTGATTCTAAATTATCAAACGTGCTATTCATACCATCTTCTACGCCCATATCTAATAATTGCCGTGCTGATTTTGGATGAGGTAGTTCAGCTGTAGAAATAATACGTGTAATCGTGTCATCTTTTTGTTCTATTTGAATGATATTATGCATACCAGCCATATTTTTATCAATATGACCTTCCTTGTCAGCAAAGTAATCGTAATAATCAATCAAATTCGGTTCTTTTACTTCATTATATTTTGTTAATGTATAACTGGCGCCTTGATTAGTATATATTGCAAAAAAGGCTTGTCCTCCTTTTTTAATATTGAATTCAAATACTTCAGTTGTTGCATTTTGTGGGTGAAACCACTGTTCAAATAAAGCACGTTCTGTATAAGCTTGAAAAATTTGTTCTGCTGTTGCTTCAAAATCTCTTTTGAAAATAATTTTATTTTCGTTCACTTCTATTCCCATTTAATATACTCCTTCTTATGATTCGTTCATAATGACGTAAGACGTAACGATTTTTATTTTTGCATTTTTACTGTGACTCTCAAATTCAATAAAATCTGCAAAGTAAATTTTCATACCATTAACATTTGTCTGAATACCGTGCATTGCCCCGAATTTTCCGTGTGTTAAATGATGTGTAACTTCAATTTTTTTAATTTCTGTGCTGTGTGCTTCTATTTCATTATAAAATTCATCTAAGCTTTTTAATTCAAATGCGCCTGGTACCTTCCAAATGAAATTAGAAACCACAATTTGTGATAACTTTGTTTTATCGGCTAATGCAGAAGCTAGTAGAAAGTCTAACATTATTCGACGTTTTGGCTCATTATCACACGCCACATCTCCAACCAATTCAAACGGTATTTCAGATAATTTTTCATTTTTAAATGATAGTCCTTGTTCTTTTAAGGCTTTGTCCAATCTATCTATCGCTTTTGGTCCTACGCCATGAATATCTAAAATAGACGTTCGGTCATATTCTGCTACTTTTTCTAAAGTCATAACACCAATAGATTGCAATGCATTTGTAGCTGGACGTCCAATTTTAGGTAGCTCTGTTGCCATCATTAGCCTCCTCTCTTAGTCATTATATACCCCGTTAAATCTATTTTAGTTATGTGGTATATTTGTTATTAAATTATCAACTACCTTTTATTATAAGATAGTTGACAAGTTTTAAAATCCATACTATCTTTTATCATAAGATAGTGAAAAGAGGGATGTCATGTCAATTTCAAATCAAATGATGAAAGGTTTGTTAGATGGTGCAATTTTAGCGCTCATCTCTCAAGGAGAAACTTACGGATATGAAATTTTGGATAAATTGGAATCTCAACAATTTCCTGAAATCAGCGACGGCAGTATTTATCCTGTGCTATTAAGGTTAAGTAAAAAAGGCTATGTGATTTCTATTTCAAAAAAATCAGATTCGGGCGGGCCAAAGCGTAAATACTATAGCATCACGGAAGAAGGTAAAATGGAATTAGCTAACTTTAAATACAAGTGGAACGATTTAAATAATGGTATGAACAATTTAATGTGGAGGGTTAACAATGTTGAGTAAAAAAGCGGAAGATTTTTTATTAAAGTTGAGAATTGAGTTATTATTTCGTGGAAAAAATGAAGACGAAGTAAATTCAATTGAAGAAGAATTACGTGACCATATTACACTTGCAGAAGAAAACAACGATAATATCGAGGATCTATTAAACACACCCATTAAATCATATGCAGATAAATTTGCAAAAAATTTAAATATGACTCAAGGATTATTTAAATATATTTTATATTTCATATCTTTTATGTTTATCATGACAGCGATACCTAGAATGTTAGATCATTCATTTCAATTAACGATTGCTTTAATTTGTTACTTCGTTCTTATCTTTTTGGGATCATTTATCTTTATTTTATGCTTTGTCAAAAAATCAATTATGCGCTGGGGTGACAGTAAAATAACTTATGCTATTATTGGAATTTCATCTTCAGCTATTTTTGGTTTATATCTATTAAGTGAATATTTATTACGAAACTATCCACTTTATATAATTTGGTCACCTAATCAAACAACTAATTTCACCCTTGGGTTAATCCTTTTACTAATAACAATGGTGACTTGCTTTATTTTAAAACAAAAGTTTTACGCAGGTCTTATTCTATTATTATGCATCCCCAATCTGATTGGCACACTATTTACAGGCGGTGACTTTACAAACAAAAACTATGTCATGATTTCTTCAATCGCCTTAATTATCATATCTTGGATTTTTATCATTTATATAATGATTAAATATTATCGTGAAAAACGGTCAACCGATACAAACGGGCCCTAAAAACAAGCGTGATATCAACGACTAACATTGTAAAATAGATTTTATTGTTCTACTGCAACTATCTATAATGAGTATGATAATTAAAGGCCGAAGGGCACCATTATGCCCACCGGCCTCACTGCTATATTTAAATAACTATATTAGTCTTCTAATGCAAATTCAAGACTTACTTGGAAATGCACATCTTTGCCAATCATAACGCCACCAGTTTCAAGTGCTTGGTTAAATGTGATACCGAATTTTTCACGGTTAATAGTACCATTAGCAACAAAACCAGCAGTTGTTGCGCCATTCATAGGGTTTTTACTTTGTCCTTCATATGATAATTCAAAAGTTTCTTCTTCTGTAACATCTTTAATTGTTAAATTACCAGTAACAGATTGTTCTTCGACTTTTGTAACTTCAAATTTAATTTCAGGATAATTCTCAGCATCTAAGAAATCACCACTTCTCAAGTGATTATCACGATCACCTACACGTGTATCAATTGAATCTGCTTTAATCGTAAGCTCGCCTTTGATTGAATTTAAATCATTTAAATCACCTTCAAGTGATGCATTAAAATCATTAAATCTACCTTTGATATTTGAAATCACTAAATGCTTAACTGAAAATTCTACTACTGAATGCGCTGGATCAAAATTAAATTTTGTCATAATAAATTCATACCTCCAAATTTGTAACTTTTATTAATACATTAATTATACCAAGTATATTAAATATATCAATAAAAAAGCTCACATTTGTATTGCTTTATAATCATTCCCTTATAACAAAATTTTATTCATCCTCATTTTTAAAATGTATAATTTTAAAATAGACCAATATGTTAACAGCTTAATGTGCTAACATTTCTTCTTTTATTTCTTCTTCATTTAATTTTTGTGGGTAATATGTTGGCCAATTATCCAATTCTTTTAAAACTTTTTGTTTATCATTTCCCATAAAAATATGGAAATGAGCTGATTTTTTAGGTGCTATATTATGATCGCTAAATTGAACAAATTTTGGCAATGCTTTATTATCATCTGTTAATTTAAATGTATATCGTACGCCTCTATTACCTTTTTCATATTTCAATATATCCTTGCCATCATATACGTAATGGCCCGTCATTCTTTTGCCATCTTTTTCAAAAGTAATCGTATCTTTTGTGATGTCTATGTTATTTATATCTGTTTTATAACCTTTTTCGTAATATGTTTTATATTCTTTTTCATCCATTTTATCATCATTAGCAGCTTTATGTTTCATCACTTCATCTAATGTACCATCCTGTAAGTATGGATATACGGATTGCCATTGTCCCTGAAAGTCTGTTAGTTTTCTATCTTTTACTTGATTATCTTTAAAATACCCATCAGCAATAGCTTTATCATGTTTATTATGTGAATGTTTTTCCTCAGTTTTAATATTGTCGCTTAATGCCATATCAATATGTTTAATATTTTTATCCATTAAATTTTGATAGGTTAACTTTTCATCTTTCAATTCTTCTTTAGATAATGATTCCATGTTATTAAATTTTAATGGCTTAGCTTTAGTTTCTTTGCGAATCGTATCAGTAACTTTATTAGAAACATTTGCTTCATATAAGATATATTTAGCTCCTGAGTCATTAATCTCTTTAACAATATTTGTCAATGCTTTTTGAGATGGATCTTCGGCATTCATATTTTGCACGCCTTTTTGTACAAAACCATATCTTTGTGACAGGTATCCCATTGATTCATGGGAGATATACACAGTATTCCCTTGTTTATCTTTAGTGATGTCTTTCATTTTGTTATCTATCGTATCTAAATCATTTTTTAATTTCTTATAATTTTCTTCATAATATGATTGATGATCTGGATCTTTTTTAATTAATTCATCTTTAATTTCTTTTGCAAACACCTTATTAAAATGAGGGTCTAACCAAATATGTGGATCGTACCCGCCGTGATGATGTCCTTCATGATGCTCGTGTCCCTCATGTCCTCCATGATCCTCGTCATGTTGGTCTGTTAATAATTCAGATTTATCGATTTTATTTTCTAGTGATAATTTTATGTCATCGTCTTTTATCGTTGAAGCTACTTTTTTAGCAACAGGGTCTAAATCATCACCTGTATATAAAAACATATCCCCTTTACTTACATTCATTATTTCTTTTTGGGTTGGCTCATAACTATGTAAATCTGTACCGGGCGGATAAATCGATTTCACCGAAACATATTTGCCACCAATCTGATCAGCAAATGATTTCAGCGGAAATACTGTAGTATTTATTTCTATTTTCCCATCGTCTTCTTTATCACTATTCGATTTAGACACATCACACGCTGTCGCGATCATCGATAATATAATGATAATAGACATTAAATATATTGATTTTTTCATTTCTTCTCCTCCTTAAATAGTAACTGTTACGATTTAAAATTATAACCCTACCTTTATGAAAGTGCAATAGTTATTCTGAAATTATTTCGTAATTATTACGATTTATTTTAAAATGCTTTGTTAACGTCTTTTCTATAGTACGCCTAGTTAATATAGAATTAAAAAAAGCTGGAACACTTTAGTGTTCCAGCTTCAAAACGCATTGAATAATAAATAACTATTTTGAGTATACGTTTATATTAAATTTACCAATACAGACCTTTTATGACACATTAAAAAGAAACCTTACTAACAAAATAGAGCTAGTTATTACGTTATTCTATTCATTCGTTTGCTTCTAATATTTCTTTGTAATTTTTATATTTATATGGATCTTCTACCTTTTCACCAGCGATATATACAGTTGGCGCCGTTTTAATGTGATTGTCTTTATATTGCTTTTGGTCTTTCTCAGCAGCTTTCCAAGATTTACTATTTTTGGTTTTATAATCTTTTTTAATTTCTTCTTTTTTAAGAGTAGAAATATTTAATTGATCTATTTGTTGATCAACGAGTTTTTCAGTAATCCATTCTTTTTCTGAATCTGGTTGTTGATTAAACATCCGTTTTTGGTAATCTAAATAATGCTCAGGGGCAATTTGTTTTACAGCATGCCCTGCTCTAGCACCTTTAATTGAATCTTTTCCTAAAAAGGCCATATTAACAAATTGATAATCTACTTTATTAGTATCTATATATTCTTTTTTTAATTTAGGCATAATATTTTGTTCTACCTTTTTACAATACGGGCATTTAAAATCTCCATACTCAATGATTTTAATTTTACCGTTTTCACCATATTTATCATCTTTATGTACATGTTCGTCGTCGTCATTTGAACAGGCTGAAACCAATAATAATACTGTTATCAATAACAAACTTAACCATCGTTTTTTCATTATTTAACGTGCACCTTCTTCTTTATATTATGATTCCTCTAAGTCCATATTTTCTTCTTTATAGTCTGGCTCATGCTTTTGAGTATAACCTTTAGTGTTAAAATTTTCTAAGTAATGCGCTTTATCATCTTTTATCTTATACGTATAATAATGAATTTCGTCATCATCTTTTAAAGGTTTATAAGCGATGATTACATATTTGCCATTCTCGTAAACATATATATTTGAATCTTTTTTTTCGTATGTGGATTCGACATCGCCTTTTTGTTTATCTGCTAAAACTTTTTGATATTGTGCTTGTTGTTTTACTGCTTGATCAATTGCTTCAGCGTATTTCCCGCTGCTACATCCAACCATCATTATTATTGAAATAATAGTCACCGTCATAACTTTTTTCATATTCCCACCCCTAGTACAAAACCTACTTATATCGTATTATTTATCCATACTGTTTATCATACAATGAAATCACGGTATGTACTAGAACAATACTAATTATTTTCAGCTTAATTACTTTGTGTTTAAAAATTTGACTCATGTAATCATCTCTATACTGAATAAGTAAAACATAGATAACAATTATTAAGAAATTGGTATATAATCTATATATTTCAATGGCTAGATACCATTGCTAACAGCATATAAAAGAAGCTGATACATACATAATGTGTCAGCCTTAAATATCATATTGGCAGTAGATGTTTGGAATAAAAGTGCACTTATATCAAGCTTTTAAAACACCGCTTCTAAAGTACTAATTCTAAAGTGCTACTTCTTCATTTATGAAGCTTAGTAGCACTTATGCATGAGCCAAATCTCTTGTATGCTTTTTTCTCATCATTCTTGGTGAGGCTACGAAATCATTTTATAAAATATAATTTCTGTCCCACTTTCTCTATAAAATCTAATTTCCATTAATTTAAAAAAATGTCAACGCGTACACCTTATATATAAATAAAACAAGGTGCATCCTTCGTTTTCATCAAACTACTTCCACTCTAATAGCTAATGCACCATAATGAAGTTCATCAGTTTGAGAATAAATTTGGTATATAGCAGCTATTTTTTGAGACAATTGATCTTCTGATTTAGCTCCTATTTCTTTATTAGAATATTGCTTCAGTAAAGATTGAAACGAAGTAAATACTACCGTTTCTATAACTATGACTTTTAGCGTTTCTTTACTTTCTAAATTTTCAAATATGATACAATCGCCACTTTTAATGTCTTGCCTTTTCTCATCATTCAATCTAATTTCAATCGTTTTTATGCCATTTTTCATTAATTGAAAGGGTTCGTTGTTTAAGTGCATCGAGTGTTCTATAGTATATACGCTCCATTCTTCATAAGCATTAGGTTGATATCAAATTATCATATTATTAATACGCTTTACAAGTTTCTACAAAAATAGAAACAAAATATAACTGTGTTTAGATTATTAATTTTTGTCCTCTTCTAATCTAATTTGTCGTTTGCTTTTCAACATAAACACACTAATCAAACTCAAGATGGATATAATGACTGCAAACCAAAATGCGCCATGATAACCACTTAATAACGCTTGATGTTGGACCTCTGCTGCCATTTCCTTTTGGCCCATATCCTTAAAATCAGACATATCTGGCGTATAGTTCTTAGCAACTTGGCTCATAATCGTTATTAGACCTGCTGTACCAATAGAAGCTGAAATCTGTTGTACAGTATTGGTCATTGAAGAGCCATGTGCATTCATCTCTGGTGAAAGTTGGTTCATAGTATGTGTCATCAGTGGCATTAACCCAAGCGCTATACCAATCATACGAATTGCATACACAGTTGCTAATAATGCTGATGATGTCTGTTCATCCATTATTACAAAATAAGACGTTGTAATTACTACGATAAACATACCAATAAATGCCAATAATTTAGCACCGTATTTTTCATATAACAAACCAGAAATCACTGACATAATACCCATAACAATGGCTCCTGGTAATAATATTAAACCTGACTGAAGTGCAGAATCATTCATAATATTCTGTACAAACATTGGCAATACTGTTTCAGAACCAATCATTGAAATCATAGTGAAGGCCATAATAATAATACCTATCGCAAATTGGCTATCTTTAAATACTGAAAAATCAAGTAATGGATTGTCTAAACGCGTTTGACGCAAGATAAAGAGGGCCACTAAAATAATGCCACCTATTACAGTTGTTAATACAACAGGATCATTCCATCCATCACGTGAAATTGAACTTGTACCATAGAGTAAACCGCCAAATCCTATAACTGATAAGATAATGGAGAAAACATCAATAGGTGTCTTACGATTCGTTCCAACATTTTTCACGAATTTAAGTGCACCAATAAATGTAAGTGCCGCAATCGGTGCTACTACATGGAACAATGAACGCCAGTTAAAATATTCTACAAGGTAGCCTGATAGCGTTGGGCCAATAGCTGGCGCTAAACCTATAACCAAACCAAATGTCCCCATATATTTACCTCTTTCATGCGGTTCAAATATATCTAAAATGGTCGTCATCATCAAAGGCATCATAATTCCGGAACCAAGCGCTTGAACAATTCTTGCACTTAATAAAATAGTAAAGTTTGGGCTAAATCCTGCAATGATTGTTCCTATAAAAAATATAAATATTGCAGTTAAAAATACCTTTCTTGTTGAAAATCTTTGGATAATCATCGCTGACAATGGAATAACAACACCGTTCGTTAATAGAAAAGCTGTTGTAAGCCATTGTACTTGCGTATAATCTATTTTAAAATCTCTCATTATACTAGGTAATGCTGTTGTTAATAGCGTTTCGTTTAATAACCCAAAAAAACCACCACACAACATCATCAAAATCATTATAATTTTTGTTTTCTTATCCATTTTCTTACTCCTATATTTTAAAAATTTATCAACTTATGTTAGTCGCATTTCTGCATTATACCTATTTTATATGTTTTTAGCATTAAAAAACTTGAAATTTTTGGTTTAATTTGATGCTGTTTAAGTTAAAAAATAGATGCACCTTTGCAAATCGTAATAATTACTATTTACTTTTTTGATTTTATCTTGCATAATAACTTTAGATAAAGGAGGAACTTATTATGAAATTAGATTTACAAACAGCACGTCGTAATCTCAACAGTCCAAATATCAAAACAAGAAAACGTGCCCGTAAAATTATCCAGCAACATAAGCGAAATAAATAAAAAGAGCGAAATTTCAAAACCAAAAACAATTACCTTTGATTTCGTCATTCCGCTTCTCAATGGTGACTTGATTTCTAAAACACATAAAAATAGGTGTATTGAGAAATCAGTCACTTATTATACCGTTTAAGTTACTATATTAATGCGATACTTAAACTTTATTTTAAAAATAGATATCTTATGATAATTATAAATAGTACTTATCGATTACTTTTAAGTCATCTGTAAGTTCATAAATCAATGGTGCACCCGTTTTAATTTCATACCCTACTATATCTTCATCGGAAACGTCTTCTATATATTTAATTAACGCTCGCAGTGAATTACCATGGGCAGAAACTAAGACAGTCTTACCATCTAATAATTGTTGTGATATTTGATCATTCCAATAAGGTATAACTCTAACGAGCGTATCTTTTAAACTTTCAGATTCTGGCATCACTCTTCTATCTAAGTGTTCATATTTTCGATCATTTAAATAGTCATTTCTTTGTTGTTCACTTTGATTAGGTGGCGCTACATCATATGAACGTCTCCACGTATGCACTTGTTCTTCTCCAAATTTTTCTCTTGCTTTATCTTTATTCAAACCTTGTAACCCACCATAGTGACGCTCATTTAGTCTCCAAGTTTTAACGATAGGGATAAATAATTGATGAGATTCATCTAATAGATGATAGGTTGTTTTAATAGCACGTTGTAATAATGAAGTAAATACAACATCAATTGCGATACCTTGGTCTTTTATTTTTTTACCTGAAGTTATTGCTTCGGTTCTCCCTTGCTCAGATAAATCAACATCTGCCCAACCTGTAAAGAGATTCTCTGCATTCCACACGCTTTGACCGTGTCTACATAAAATTAACTTTGGCATACTATTCCTTCTTTCCATTAATTAAAATGATATTACTTACTACATTTACAAAACCGTTACAATCAATCATATTAAAAAAAGCTTAAAAATATTTATATGACGCTTATTTCTATTTAAATCGTCACTCTATATATTAAAATTATAACAATTTACACTGTATTTTGAAATAATTGTATTCTTTTATTCATAAATGACATTTTATTTTTATTTAACTGTAACCTATAGCCTATCTAATGATGTTATAGTTGAAATCGTTGAATAAGAAACAACATATTAATAAAACAAGATGTCATTTTTTTAACACAAAAAATCAATAATTAAACAAAGTATAATTCATTCAAACAAAAAATTAATAGGAGGATTTTTCTCAATGAAAAAATTATTATTAGCTTCTTTTGCATCAATTACTATCGCTACAACTGGAGTTGGCCTAAACTCAAACGCATCTATAGCTGATGCTGCAGAAACAACACAAGCAAACAATGGTGTTTATAGTGAATTTATTGCTGCAGGCGGTACAAAAGCATTATGGGATCATATTGTAATGCCAGAATCAAGCGGTAATCCGGATGCCGTAAATGAATTAGGCTACAGAGGTTTAGGACAAACTAAAGAAGCTTGGGGTACTGGTTCAGTAACAGAGCAAACTAAAGGGATGATTCAATATGCTGAAGACCGTTATGGCTCAATCGATGCAGCAATTGAATTTCGCGTTGCAAACGGCTGGTGGTAAAAACATAAATAGTGAATTTACCCCTCATTATATATTTTTTTTGCTAAAAAAAAGCGATGTAAGTGTCTATCATATTAGATGCTTACATCGCTTTTTATATAAAATTTTAGTTATTTATTCTACTGAATTGATCTGGGTTCTGGGTGAACATAAACTGAAGATATACCCTTACTATGCATATGTTGTTCTACTTTATCGCAAATTTGATGCGCTTCTTCTAGGGATATATTAGATTCAACCACAATGGTCACATCTACAAAGATACTACTTCCATGATAACGGCCTTTAATATTTTGAACATCTATCACTTCTTCAATTTCTAATACATAATTTCGATAAGCCTCTAACTCTTGCTCATTAAAACCATCACTTAATGTAAAGATAGACTCTTTGAAAATACCAAAACCTGTATATATAATAAGTAAACCTAAAATAATAGCTAATATCGTATCAAAAATAGGAAAACCAAATTGCGTGAACACTAAACCAATTGCTGTCCCTATACTCACTAACGCATCTGATAAATTATCTTTAGCTGCAGAATTCAATGAGCTACTTTTTGTATGATTAGCAATGCTTTGGTTAATGTAAAATACAGCCAGCATAATCAAACCACTAATGACACTGACGTAAATGTTTATAATATTAGGCGTTTCATGCTCGTCAGTCAATAACTCTGGGGCATTTTCTATAATAACCTGAATACCGACAAACATTATAATAAACGAAACAAGTAATGATGAAATATTTTCAGATTTCAAATGACCATATGGATGGTTTTTATCTGCAGGTTTAATAGAGATTTTTAAACCGATAATCACTGCTAATGACACAATAATATCCGTCATATTATTTAAACTATCTGCTTTAACAGCCGCTGAATTATATAAATAGCCTACTATAAATTTAATGATTGATAATATGACATAAACGGTTAAACTTAAAAACGCTCCTTTTTGAGCTGTTTTCAATTTTTCATTTTGACTCATCTTTATTTCCACCTTCAACATTATTGAATACTCATTATGACTTATCACCAGCATATTTACAACAATTTTTATTCAAAAATTATTTAATATAAAAACACTAATTATTTTTTTAGCCTTTCCTAATATTAATTATAATATTGAGTGAGAATAAAAAATAAGCGGAGCCGAAATCAATTGTTCTAAATAGATCTCATTACCCCGCCGGCCGTTTTAATATTTAAATGTCGTTACCATTGTACCTTATCTTTTATTGCATCTATGAAGCCTTCCATTGTTCGCATACTGTTTAGATTCTATACGTCCTTTATTAGTCTCTTAAAATATATTTAGAGAGTAAAAATGTAACTGGTATTGTGATAACCAACCCTGCAAAAGGGGCTATAACTGATGAAATGCTAAACCATTGAACAAAAATATATAATAATAAAGTTTGCATCCCCATATTGACCACTTGCGTTAATGGAAATTTCAAAAATTTCCTCCACGTTGGCGTTACTTTATAAACAAAGTAACAATTTAAATAATATGAAATAATAAAACTGATGATAAAGCCGCTTATATGACTAACTAAATAATTCAAGTCTAGTAATTTCAATAAACAAAGATAAACGATATAATAATTAAAAGTGTTCATGCCACCTACAATTACAAATTTAATAACTTCATAGTGCGTTTTAGTTAAATTCATTATTTTACTCCTTAGTAAATTCCAAATTATTTCGGATGATTACTATCAAAATATAAAATTACATGTATTATCTAGTATCATACTTTACCATAAAAATGTATGTCGTGTGTGATATAAACCATCCACTTACCATATAACCAATCCACGTCTCTCATCATATTAGGCTCATCATGAACTTAAATTCAAAACAATAGTTACAAAATGACTTAACATGTTTATAATAAGGGATTAGAGACAATTTCAAAGGAGTTTCAAACATGGACAAAATTTCAAATCGTCAATTACCAACCATGGTCATTATTGTGTTGGGTATAATGACTACGTTTGGACCTTTAACTATAGATATGTATGTACCTTCATTACCAAATGTGCAAAGTGATTTTAATACTTCTGTATCGCAGGTTCAACTCACTTTATCATTTGCGATGATTGGACTCGCTATCGGTCAATTTATCTTCGGTCCCCTATCTGACGCATATGGACGTAAAAAAATGGCTTTAATCATTATTTCAATCTATGCCATTGCCTCATTATTTGCCGTTTTTACAACCTCTATGAGCCTTTTACTTCTATTGCGACTATTTCAAGGCTTAACTGGGGGAGGCGCTATTGTTATCGCTAAAGCGACAATGGGCGACCAACATGAAGGTAAGGCTTTAGCTAAAGGACTTGCCTCTTTACTTGTGATCAATGGCATTATTACAATTATTGCTCCAATTATAGGTGGCTATGCATTAACCATATCCAATTGGAAAGCCATATTTTTAATTTTAACTGTAGTGAGTATCATCATATTGATATTATCAATGTTGCATTTAGAAGAAACACATAAAACAAATCTCTCTAAATTGAATTTTAGTGCTATCTTTAAAGACTTCGGTGCCTTATTTAAAAAACCTGCATTTATTATTCCAATGGTTTTACAAGGCTTAACATACGTCATGTTATTTAGCTTTTCAGCTGCAGGACCGTTTATTACACAGAAAATTTACGACATGACTCCTCAACAATTCAGCTATTTATTTGCATTTAACGGCGTTGGGCTAATCATTATGAGTCAACTTACAGCAAAATTGGTTGCATATATGAATAGATATCTATTGTTAATTATTTTGACAACAATTCAAATAGTGGGCGTCATACTAATCATTGTAACTTTAACACTTCATCTACCATTGTGGGTGTTAATTATTGCATTCTTTTTAAACGTGTGTCCTGTAACAGGCATAGGGCCTTTAAGTTTTGCCCTAGCGATGGAATCACGAACGGGCGGTAGTGGTAATGCCTCAAGCCTTTTAGGTTTATTCCAGTTTATACTTGGCGGCATAATGTCACCACTTGTTGGTTTACAAGGCGAATACAGTGTTTTACCATATATCACTATTTTAGTTATAACTGCTATACTCATTATTTGTTTAGAAATTGTCTTTAAATCTATTTTATTTAATAAACAATTAAAATAGATATCTTATTTTAATCATTTAAATGAAAGAACAGGGCGAACAATTTTTAGAAAATGTGTTCTTTACCCTGTTCTTTTTTATATCTCTTGATTGAATTTTATCTACTCTATTAACATCATTTGTTACAAAATAGGCAACCAAATTTCTGTAACATATGCTTCTGAATTTACATCACCTGATTTATATAATTCAAAAAAAGGTGCGTTTCTCAATTCATAATCTAAAGTATGTAAGATATCTCTGTTAATGGTTTGCATCGCTCGTTTTATTGACTCTGGAACCGGTCCTTTTGCGTCAAAGACAAGGTACCTTCCTTCAGCTAAATCAACTTGTTGCCAATTATTCTGCGCTTCCTCATTCGTTACACCGATTAAATAATGCATCTCTCCATTGGCCTTGGGTGTAAAGACGCCTAACAAGCCGTCTAAATGACGATTGCTTTGAAGTTTTAACTGATCTTTATGGCCTGCTGCTTCGAATTCCATCCAGAATTTAAAAATATTTTCTTGTGCTTTTTGCCCAGTTATATATTCTTTTTGAACACCTATAACTGACGTTTTTGATATTGTTTCTATTCTATATTTCATCTCTTCCAACCCCTTTTGGTTATTATAACTAAATTTATAAAATAATTTCTAATATTAACAATATGCTAAGCAACTTTATAGGCGCTTCACGGCAATAGATATATAATAAAAATATTAACTAGAGTTAATTGTTACTCATAAATTGAAACAGGAGTCACTCATTATGAACAAAAAAATATTAGCAGTTAAACCAATCAGTCAACTATTTCCAATCCCAATGATTATGGGATGTGAAGGTATCGCATGCGCAATGATATTACAATTCAACAATCATAATGTGCTCGCCTCCCATATTATGAAACATTGGCCTAAACATGATAATAATCCGTACAAAGGTTATGTAGGCCATCATTTATGGGTTAAACGCGGCTACCACCAAACAATCTTTCCAAATGCTTTAGTTCCATATTTACAAAAATATGATGCGCGTATGATTGACAGTACGGGTCAATCACTTAAAACATTATGTGACACGCTTGATCATGGCCAACCTGTTATCATTTATCACACTGTTTTAGGCCGTAAACCATTTAAACGCACTTTTAAATTTGACAATCAATCTCAGAAATTAGTCTCTAATATTCATGTCACAGTACTTATTGGTTATGATAAACATCATTATTATTATATCGATCCATTATGGTCAAGATTAAAAAAATCAATTATATTCCCTGCTATTTTTCCAAATAAATACCAAATTATTAAAATTAAAAAAGAAAAACTAGAAGCAAGTTACAACACACCTGGTCGCATGAGCCTACATTTTCAATAAAAGTAATTAAAACAAAACACCCATTAATCAATCACAATTTGATGCATAGCCTGATCAATCTCTTGCTCTATATCAGACGTACGCCACTCTCGTTGATACCCTAAACAAGGGCAAATATACGTCACGCCATTTTCTTCAAATGTATTTCTAAAATGAACATGGCCCATAATACTGTACTTGATATCATAACTTGTATAAATACTATTAAAATCTGATGTACCTATAAATGCATTAAAATAATCGAATATCCTATGTGGCATAGGGACAGCAAATTTAGGATGTGTAACAATATGGGTCATTAATATAATTTTTTTGTGTTTTACTTTTTCAATATCTTTAATTGTTTGTTTAGCAGCTATAGCTGATAATTTTCTATCTTCCATTGGCCAATCTATTTTCACTTTATCTTGCCAAGTAGCACCATAATACTTTCTTCGTGCAAGCCGTTCCAATGAAAATTTAGAATTGGCATACGTATAATCATACCAACCTGTATTACCAACAATGGCCCATTCATCATTGACAACATAGGGTTGATCAATTAAACAATTATCCATTTTAATATAAGTATCTAAAATTTCAGATGATGTAATCCCAGTTTCTGCTGACCAAAAATCATGATTCCCCGGGATAAATAACACTTTTATTTGCGCGTTTATTTCAATATTTTCTATAAATTGTTTCGTTCGTTGATAATGATTTGACACATCTCCGGCAATCAATAGTAATTCAATTTGTCGTTTTTGTATGATACGAACTAAAGCTGCTTGATAGTCTTTCGGTGTTAATTGATTATGTCTATCTACATGTAAATCAGAAATGACCCCTATTTGCATAATTATCACATTCCTTATTTATTGTAACAATTTCATTATGACATAACTCCAGTTTATTCATTAAATATTTCGTTTTTCTCTCAATCTTAACAATTTGCATTTTATATAAAATATATTTCTTTTTCTAAAAACACCCTTAAAGCTACTTTGGAAACGATTAAAAATTACATACAATTGTGTTAAAGTTAAGTTTATTACATTGCAGATTGGAAGGTATTTTTTATGAATAGAAAATGTACAGCCTTAATGGGTCTGTCTTTATGTTTAACTGCTTGTGGTTATTCAAATCAAGAAGAGAACCATCGTTTATTATATTTTTGTTAGATCTCTTGATACACTTTTGCATGGGCTAGGTCATTTGTTTGTTAATAACTATGGTATAGTCATCATTGCTATTGTTCTGATTATCCGACTATTTTTAATGCCCTTTATGTTAATCCAAGTTAAAAATATGCATCTGATGAGAGAAAAAACAAAAATAGTTCAACCACAGGTAGATGTTATCAAACAACATTTAAATGAGGCACAAACACAAGAAGACAAACGCGAAGCTAACAAAAAACTTATCACTACTTACAAGCAATATGGTATCAATCCATTGAAAGGCCTCATTGGTTGCTTACCTATTTTAACCCAATTCCCAATATTATTTGGTCTTATTATTACACTAAAGTTCCCTAGTAATGGTGGTATTGACCGTTTTCCATATTTTTTATGGTTCGATTTAACGAAACCTAATTTATGGATGTCATTCATCGCAGCACTTATTTATTTTGTTCAACCTCTCGTGAATACAATACATTATCCTAAAGACCAAAGAAAAACTCACTATATATTAATGGTGCTCTCTCCCATTTTCATTACGTACATTTCATTACATTCTGCTGCTGCACTAGGTTTGTATTGGTCATTTAGCGGGTTGTTTTTAATTTTACAATGCACTTTGCGCATACATATTATAGTAGATTAGTCAAAAAAGAAGCGGTTCAATTACAACAACAAATGCATAAAACAAGGCTTAAAATAACTTAGTAAGTATAGCAATATGTTCCCGTTATATATTTTTTAATGAATATCATTTTGTATTTAAAAAATTTCTTTTATAAACTTTTGATGCTATAATAAATTCAATTTGGTAGACAAAGGGGGAGTTTTGTATGGAATTTACTATAAGACCCTTAACAGAAACAGATAAGCGTGGTAAAGCAATTGTTCACTATGAAAGTTGGCTAGAAACCTACAATCACCTTTCCAAAAATAATTACTTAGAAAATCTTGATAAAGAACAATTTATTAAACAGTCTTTTTTACACAATGTGCCAACCTTAGTTGCGATTGTCGACAATGAAGTCGTAGGGTTTATATCTTACGGTAAAACACAGTCCTCTTCTTCTTCGGATGACTGGAGTGAAATATTTGCGCTGTATTTACTAGAAGAGTATCAACGTCATATGATTGGCTATGCGCTTACACAACGCGCGTTAGAGTTGTCTTATCCTGATAATGTAACACTATGGGTAGTCGAAGAGAATGAAAATGCTATTCATTTTTATGAGCAAATTGGATTTAAGGTAACTGATGATAAGAAACCGACTTACTTTGGAAAAACTTATAACGAAATTCGTATGGACTATATAAGAACAGAACATGATCATTAAACTATTTTAAAAAACAAAACATAAAAAAATACAAGCGCTAGTGCGCTTGTATTTTTCTGTCTCACGCCTTTTCCTTTTTCTAAATCATGTCTTAACTTCTATTAAATTAATTTTGGATATATTTTTCTCTCAAATAAGAACTTGTAAATAACATTAAATTAAATCGTTATCTAGATGGATTTTACTGCTATTCTATTACATTAACTGATTAGAAAGTATACTTAATGCGTTTCTCCTAGAGCGACTTTGATATCTTCATCTGATTCAATAATGGATTCAAGCGCAGCTTTCAATCCTTTTGCGATAGTTTGAATGGACATAGAAGGTTGTTCTGGTTTGTCTGTAACTTGTTCTGGAATAAAAGGGACATGAATAAAACCAAATTTAATATTTGGAAACTGAGTTGCTTGTAAAAACCCCAATTGATATAAAATATGATTACATACAAACGTACCTGCTGTATTAGATAATCTTGCTGGTACACCCGCTGTTTTAATTGCCTCTGTCATACGTTTTACTGGTAAATTAGAAAAATATGCAGCGTCACCTGATGATTGTATCATCTCATCTATAGGCTGATTGCCTTCATTATCAGGTATACGTGCATCATCTATATTGATACCTATGCGTTCTGGTGTTAATTCAAATCGACCACCAGCTTGCCCTATAGCTAAGACAATATCAAAATGGGTTGCTTTAAGTTTATTTTCTATGGTTACTTTACTTTTGTTAAAAACTGTCGGGATTTCTAATTTTTCTATCGTATGACCTTGTATCTCGTATGGTAATAAGTTAACCGCTTCTAATGCTGGATTGATTGTATCTCCTCCAAAAGGGTCAAAACCTGTTACTAAAATTTTCATCATTTGAAATCTCCTTTCATTGTTTAAATATTCATCAAATTACTTAAAAAGCCCAAATGTACATCAATCCTATATGAATCAAAATCAATATAAACGCCACAGGCGCCTGGGCTTTAATAACACCAAATTCTTGTTTCATTTCTAATAGTGCGACTGGCAATGTATTAAAATTAGCAGCCATCGGTGTTAATAACGTTCCACAAAATCCACCTGTCATTGCTAGTGCACCTGCAATAACTGGATCCCCACCTTGCGCAATAACAAAAGGAACACCAATACTTGCTGTGATAACTGTAAAAGCAGCAAATGCATTCCCCATCAACATTGTAAAAAGTACCATACCAATCACATAGGCCGCAGCACCTATTAAATGATTTCCCTCGGGCAAAAATGAGGATATCCCTTTGGAAATGACATCACCAACGCCGCTAACGGTAAATAGCACACCTAACGCTGCCAAAAATTGTGGCAATATCCCTACTGTACCAATTTGCTGTGTTAGTCTATCACTATCATACAATACATACTTTCCATTTGGTTTTATGACTATATAAGCAGCAATGAGTCCTAATATAGAAGACACTCCTAGTCCGATAGCTCCGCCTAATGGTGTCCAGTTTGAAACAATAACCGCAGCGACTGCCAGCACTATAGCTGGTATAAATAATTTATTTCCATATTTTTTCGAACCTTTATCTCCTTGTGTATCATTTACATCTACAATGTTTTTAATAACGACTTGTTTACATAGCGTTAATGCCCCCATAACTAAAATAAATATGCCATTAACAACATTGGGTATATATGGACCGCCAATAAATAAGATGGCTAATAAAATCCAAAATAATGCTGTACCATATTTCTTTTTATTTGAGGTGGCTTTTAGTACACGATAAGCGGTATAAAGTAATTGTAAGCCAATCAATATGTAAAAAATTTCTAAAATCTGATTTAATGTTTGATCACTCATGTGGTTTCACCTGCTTGTTGCCATACTTTTTATCTAAATATTTATCAAACCTTACATTATTAATCCATACAATCATAAAAACGATAACAGCAATGGGTAATGATGCTAGAACAAGGTCTATAGCATTTACTTTTATATTTAATGATTGAAATGTTCCCACCATTAAGAGTACGCCAGCCGCACCAACAAACAAATTTTGTCCAAAGAAATTACCATAATTTTCCATAGCAGAAGTTTGAGCTTTAATTTTTTCAATATCTTCTGGTTCTACTTCATTTTCTTGCAAATTATAACGTGTTCTTAAAGCCCCTTGCACCATTGGGTTAATTAGTGGACGAACAAATTGCGGATGCCCACCAATACGTATTGAAGCGACACCTGCAATCTCTCTTATCAATAAGTATATTGTCATTAAACGACCACTCGTCACCTTATTTACTTTGCATATCATATTCGAAGCTTGCTTCTTTAAGCCAAATCGCTCAATTAAACCGACCATAGGTAGTGTTAAGATAAAAAGTGTTACTAAACGATTATCAACAAATGCTTTACCTAATGTTTCAAGAATTGCGTGTATATCCAATCCAGATACAATTCCTGTTACCACCGCGGCTATTAAAATAACAGCGATTGTATCAATTTTAAATAAAAATCCTAATACGATAATTAAAATACCTAACAATTTTAGCCATTCCATTTTCTGTCCTCCTTTTTTCTTTATATTAAAGGTTTCATTTTTTCAATACAATGAATTTTCTGATAATATTCAGTTGAAAATTTTTAATCTTTAACAAATAATATAAAAAATAGACGAAATAGAACCTCTATTGATTAAAAGGTTTCCTTATTCCGTCTATACGTCCATACATGGATGACTATAAAAATAAGTCTCATGAGTTAGTTTCATGCATTAGTTATTCATTAGATACGGCGCTTTAAAAGTAGTGCTTTTTAAGCTAGGCGTCAATTCATTTTTGTTTCGGTCAACTATCGTTAATCTCATATTCATTCGGAATGGTTCACAGATGTACATTTATTTAAGTGTTTGGAAACGCATTACAACCATTTTAGTTCTGATTCACCAACGTGACGTGATGGTAGTAAAGTTTCAACAATTAATATAATTGTACAAAGCCACGCAATCACGTTAAGTATCACAGCGATGCTATTGATTTGAATTATATCAAATAAAATATTCACCACGATAGTTATACCAATAAGCAAAATAGCAGTACTTCTTTTTCTACCGGCGTCGTAAAATCGCCGTAACGTGACTGCAAACATAGGCACAATCATCGCTAATACAAAAACGCCTACGATAGCGGATATGATTGCTGCAACCGTAAACACCCCTGTAACAAAGCAAATAATGCCTATGATAGCTACAATAAATACCAAAATGATATGAATCAATACTGGTGTCCAGAACTCTAATCTATTTGATTTACCTTGAAAATCTATATATTTTTTCCAAAAATCTTTATAGGCTTCTACCATATTTGACACTCCATTTTCCGTTTAAAATTAACCCTAAAAACCAATATTTAAATTTATACTTCATAATATATCGTAATAGCTTATCCACTAACAAGTAGAATTATACTTAAACAGTAAATATGATAATCTTTATGATTCAATATATGATTTAATAACAGTTTCTAATATAACTGGTAATTCTACAAATGCACTTTGTTTATGCAAACGTTCACTTAATTGATGCGCATCTTTACCGATGGGACCCAGCATTAATGTAGGTGCGCTAATCATTTTGATGGCTTCAAAAGGAATTGAATACGTTTGATTAAAATTGGGCGCATTCTGAGCATATAATGTCATATCATCCATATCAGTTTCAAACTTCAAATAACTGGCGTCACTTATACCATTAAAATAATGTACACGTTCACTATTACGTTGGAATTGATTTTTCAGTGTGTTTTGGACTAAATGAATCGTTGATTCTATACCCTCGTCATACGAAGTATTAACCGCAGGGTAGTATGGTGAAGCAAAAAATGTTACAACAGCAGGCGCAATATTTTTACATAATTGCATCAATTTATCTACGACATTAACGCTTTGTAAATGTAACTCACTTGTTTCTTTGATTGTCTGGTTTATAACTTGATTTATATGATCCACACCATATCGTTTGATTGCATACTGCTTAAGTTGCTCATAAGTCAGAACGTTTATTTTCGTATCAAATTGATAATTTTCTTCTTCTAATATAGAAAGCCATTCTGATTCACAACGTTCTACAGCCGTAATCACAGTATTAATAAAAGCGCTATAGATATCTTTCGGAGTCTTTTTGAATAAAAATATATTAAATAATCCCATGGTTTTAAAAGGTGTTTGAACATCATATGTATCTTTGAGGTCTCTCGTCATCAATGTAACAGGCAAAGGCGTTGATTCATTTTCAAAGCACTCTTTTAATTGGGTATTATATTCCAGTGCTTGCGTAATGTAACTCATCATAAAGCTAGAACTCAATCCTTCAAGTGGTTGGCCTACGTGTGTTTCTTTACCATAACAAAGCACACCAGGCATTATTTTTCCAATTGACCCTGAATATATGTAATGTTGGTCATCAATAGATGCTTGTTGAAACGTAGGCTCACTGTTTAAATGTAATTGAATATCCAAATGATATTCAGTTTTTAATGCCGCGAGTTTTTCTACTGCTTTTCTCATACCGGAAGAGTTTACTTCCTCATCTGGCACTGTTACTAATATAAGGTTAATATCCCACGCTTCCACTGAAGCTAACTCAATTAATGACAGGTGCAACATCAAACCTGCTTTCATATCCATTGTTCCGCGTCCAAATAAATAATCTCCACTGATTAAATCATTTACAGCATCTTCATCTAGATAGCCTTTATTTTGTTGAAAATAATAAGCTAATTTATCAAGGTCACAAGCGATATCCTTTGAAAAACCAAATTCGGATACCCCTACTGTATCATAATGACTTACTAGAACGATTGTTTTACCTGTCCGTGTACCATGATAAAAAGCGATGAGTGCTTCTTTATCATCTTCAGTCAACACTTTTTGTATATGGTCAGAGTTTTTTTGAAAATAATTAAGTTGTGACAATAATTGGTGCACTAAACTAGGAAAAGTTTTTTCACCTTGGGTATTCGTAACCGTTGGATGTTTTACAAGCCGTTTTAATAAAGCGAGTCGCTCTTTTTCATTTTGCCATAGTGTATTTTTCAAATTTACCCCTCCTATGTAAACGTTCACTAAATTATAATATGTATCTTAGATGATAACCAATATTTTCATTAAAATATACAATTAACTTAGTTTTACCGCACAAAATTATATTACTACTTCCTTAAATCAATAATATGCATTTAAAAATGCACCCTCAAAGTCAAATTGTCCATCCAACTTTTGGGGTGCATCATCTTTTCTGCTCAATTTACGAGCTAGCTTATTATATTTAATTATTAAATTGGCGTTTCGGTACTAGCAACCACACAGCAATAAACGCAATAATTGCAAGTGTAGCATTAAACCATAAACCATACATGGCGCCCACATGAATATTTTGCTTCGCTGTCATCATACTAAATATGGTACCTGAAATAGCTACACCAAATGAATTACCTAGCGATGACGCCATCTTATAAACGCCGGACGCTACACCAACTTTGTCTTCTGGTGCTGTGGTGACAGCTGTATCTGTTGAAGGTGTTGCGTACATCCCTAAACCGATACCGTATATTAAATAACCCAGCACACAACTAACAACATAAACTGTTGTCGGTAAAAATGTTAATGAAATTAAGATAATACCTATAGCGTTCAGCCCTGCCCCTATAAGCATCGGTTTTTTGGGACCGATTGCTTGTAGAACTTTTTCACCAACGCGAATCATAACTAAAACTGCTACTAAATAAGTGATTGTCATTACACCTGATTGAAAAGATGTGAAATGCAAACCTGATTGAAAATACGTATTTGCAACAATTAATGTACCTGCTACAGCGTTCAATAAAAAGTTAGAGACTGTAGCACCACTATACGCTTTATGTTTAAACAACTTGAAATCGATTAATGGGTTTTTAATTTTACTTTCAAATAATATAAATACAATAATTGAAATGATGAATATCACAATTAACATCAAAATAAACGGTGAAAAGAAACCATAATTTGAAGATTGTGTAATAATTAGATTGACACTCAGCATTGCAACTATCAGTATAATTAATCCTACGATGTCAAATTTGGCACGTTTGGATAGCTCAGTTTGAACTGCTTTCGTTTCCGGCGCATGTTTCATTAAATACATAGATAATAATGCTACGATTATAGATATTATAAATATAGAACGCCAGCCTACAAATGTAGCCATAATACCACCAAAGAATGAGCAGATACCTGTACCGCCCCATGAACCTATAGACCAGTAACTTAACGCACGTTGGCGCCTTCTACCAATATAATATTCATTGATAATTGCCAATGTTGAAGGCATAATACAAGCTGCTGATAATCCTTGTATGGCTCTCCCAATAACGAGTAATGGAATGAATCCAGGTATAATAATAAGTAAAGAACCTAATATACTTAAAAATAAACCTATGTAAGTCATTTTAACTCTGCCATACCTATCAGCAAGTCCACCTGTACCAACGACAAATAGACCACATAATAATGCTGTTAAACTTACAGCTACATTAATTGTTCCATAGTTCGTATCAAAAGATGATTGCAGTGCGGGAACAATATTAACGAGTGATTGAGCAAACAACCAAAATGTGATCACACTTAAAAAAATACCTAGAAGAAGCCGATTATCTCCTTCAAACGGTCGTTCTGTTTCCATATATTTTTTGCCTCCTAATCCCCCATGAAACAAGCAGTAATTATTATCAGTGGCTTTGACTATCAAACCACAAAAACATTTTTCTCCCTTTTAAAATAATTACTATAATATAGATATGACTTTTTACTTATCAAAAAAACAAATGATTTTTCAAAAGTCAATATATCCAAAATAACACTAAGTGGTTAATATTGCTAAAAAACAGTGCATATAGTGTATAAATATACCTAGAAAGAAATTTAACATTTATATAAACTATCTTATTTATGAGTTACCGTGACCAAATATTTTATCTCATTAGCACAATACCTCTACTTTGATCATTCAATATATAAATCTGTATTATATGTTTACCATTATCAGAAAATTCAAATAATATACCTTTATATCCTTGTATTTCGATAATAATTATAGTACTGTGCATTTAATCAAAATATAGCATCCCGTATTAAATGACATTAGAGCTACATTAAAATAACCCATTTCACATAAAAGAAGACAATTTCCCAGTAATTTGGAAAATTGTCTTCTTTTTATTTTAGAATTAAAAAGATAACACTTTATGATTATGCTTCAACGAACCATTGAATCGCACGTTTAATCGCATAATCCCAATAAGCATAATCATGTGCGCCTGGTCCATCTTCAAATAAGTATGACACTTGTTTTTCGTCTAAATAATTAATAAATTTCTTATTATCTTCATATAATTCATCTTCTGTGCCACACATAATCAATAATTCTGGTATCGCTTTATGTTGTTGCATAGCTTGTTCAACTAAATAATATGGGTCTAGTTCATTGCCCTTTGCATTTTTAGATATGCCAGCGATTGCTTCTCCTGAGTAATCGTACCATTTATAATCCATAAATGCCTGAGCATCAAATACAGCAGATAATGGGCAAGCTTTTGCAAATCGATGGCCCTCAGCTAAAGCATATTTAATTGTTCCATAGCCACCCATAGAATGACCTGCAATAAAATTATCCTCTCTTTTATGAGATAATGGCAAGATTTGATGTACATAATCAAACACTTCTAATATATAATCATAATATTTATGGCCAAATACCATATTGCTATAACCGCTATGGTCTGCATTAGGCATAATAACTGCAAGTTGATGTTCATTCGCATAGCGTTCAATACTGGTGTAGCGCATATAGGACGTTTCATCACTTGATAAACCATGTAATAATAATAAAGTTTTTAAGGGTTTAGGCTGTGCTTCTTTGTTAAAATAACTTGCATCTTCTGGTAAAACCACCATAAAATGATGATGCATGCCTATTGTTTTTGAATTATAATTAATCGATAATATTGCCAACTGTTTCACGACCTTCTATTCATTAATCGTTTGTGGTTGTTGTTTACTTCTTTTCTCTGCTCTGTGTGCTGGGTCTAAGCGTTTTTCTAATAATCTTAAACCTACATCAATTAAAATAGCAATTAATGCGATAGGTATTGCACCAGCTAAGATAAATGTCGTACCATCTGTAGCGTTTGTACCGCGAATAACAATATCGCCTAAAGTTGGCGCACCGATAAATGATCCCACTGCTACAACGCCAATTGCTACTACAAGTGCAATTCTTAATCCACCTAAAATGACTGAAAGCGATAAAGGTAGTTCAATCATTCTCAACACTTGGTTTCGTGTCATCCCCATGCCTTTACCAGCATCTTTAATATTTACATCTACACCCATAATACCTGTATAGGTGTTTTTTATAATTGGTAATAAAGCATATAAGAAGACTGTGACTACAACTGTTGTCGTACCTAACCCCATAACTAACATAAGAATCGCTAACATCGCAATGACTGGAACTGTTTGGATAATATTCGCAATCGTAATAATCAAACCAGAGAACTTACTGTATCTTGCGATGACGATACCAATTGGGATACCGACAATGGATGCAAATAATACACCATATACAGACATTAATAAATGTTTTAAAAATAAATCCCAAAGGTAGCCATAGTTAACTGAATAATATTCTACTAATTGCTGTAATAAATTACCTTCCATTAGTTTTGACCACCTTTCTTATCGTCTTCAAAATAATTATGTGCTTTCAAGAATTTTTCTGCAACCACAGCAGGCTCTTGACCTTCACCGTCTGCTTGATAATTCAATTTTTGCATTTCATCTGTAGATACTTTCTTAGCTAATTTATCAATAATTGGCTTCAATTCTGGATGTTTGTCTAACAATTCATTTGTAGCTACCGCACTCGCATCATAGGGTGGGAAAAAGTGTCTATCATCTTTTAATACTTTTAAATCATAAGCTGCAATACGGCCATCTGTGGAATAACCCACTGCTACTTCTAAATTATTTGAATGCAACGCATCGTATACTAAACCAATTTGCATTGGTCTAATCGTGTCAAATTTAAATCCATATTCTTGAGTAAACCCTGGATAGCCATCACCTTTACGATTTAACCATGAACTGTCCACTCCAAGTCGAAGTTCTGGATGCTTTTTCAAATCTGATACAGTATCTAAATTATATTTTTCTGCAGTTTCTTTCGTTACCATAAATGAATATGTGTTTGCAAAACCATATGAATCAAAAAATGTTTGATCGAATTTCTTTTGGAAACCATCTTGTGTTACTTTCATTGCTTTTTTAGGGTCTTTAATCGGATCTTCGTTTAATGCGCCAGTCAAGTCTGTACCATTATATCTTGTACCTGACATGTTAGCGTCACCATTAACTAACGCATTGTGTTGAATCGTACTTGATCCTAAATTGTTGATTAGTGTCGGTTTAATCTTACCGTTTGTATCATGTTCTATTAACAGTCTCAACATATGAGACATAATTTGTGATTCACTTGTTGCTAGCGCTGTAATTTTGACATCATCTTCTGAGCTGTTGCCACCTAATCCAGGTAAACTACATCCAGATAAGACCGTCAGACACAACACAAGCACAATACAATATTGTTTCAATTTCTTCATAATGTCCTCCTCAAATTATCTGGATACTTTTAATCCTTTAGGTACAGCCCATCTTTCTACGATTGAAAGTAAGAAGTCTACGAATAAAGCTAATGCAGTAACTAATACCGCTGCACTTATAATCATTAATGGGTCATACAAGTTTAATCCGTTAAATACAAAATCACCTAAACCGCCCGCGCCTACGTAGCTGGCTAAAGTAGCCCAACTAATTACGTAGACAGAAGATAGTCGGATACCCCCTAAAATAAGCGGTAAGGCTAATGGTAATTCAATATCTTTCATTAATTGAAAGCGTGTCATACCCATGCTTGTGCCTGCTTCTTTAATATTGTCATCTATGTTTTGTACACCTAATACAGTGTTATTTAAAATTGGTAATAATACATATATAAATAATGCTACGATTGCAGGTAATTTACCAACACCAAATATCGGTATCATGACAGCTAATACCGCTAATGTTGGGATTGTTTGAAGCACCCCAGCAATTGTTAATACAATATTAGATGTTCTTTTCATTTTAGATAGTAAAATCCCTATTGGTACCGCGATTACAATAGCAATTAATAAAGCGATGATTGAGATATAGAAATGTTCAACTGTTTTAGATATCAGTTGCCCACCATATTGATCTATAAAGTCTTTCATTACTTATCAGCTCCTACATTGTCGGGCTCAACAATAGCATTTTTTTGTGCGCTGATATCTTCATCTAATTCGCCCCAAATACTATCGTAAACAATATCAACTAAGTTTGCTCTTGTAATTAATCCAATCAGTGTTTCTTCATCGCTATCTACAACTGGTACGTTTCTTACATTACGTTTTAAGATTGTGCGTACTGTATCTTGTAATTTACTATCTACTCTCACTCTATAAATATCACGTTGCATCATGTCTATAAGTTCTTTCCCACCACGTAGTCCTTGGTTTATATCTTCAATGTCTAAATAACCAAGCAGCCTACTATTGTTTCCAACTACGAATATTGTATCCACGCGACGTTCTCTCATAATTTTAACCGCTTCGTTTAATGAACTGTCTGCATGTACTGTTACTGGTCGGATCATTGCATCTTTAACAGTTCTCATATTAGGTCTATCTTGAATCAATCTATTTTGACCAATAAAGTCGCGGACGAAATCATTTGCAGGATGACGTAAAATATTATCTGGCGTATCGTATTGAACGACTTGCCCTTCAGACATAATACAAATCTTGTCTGCCAGTTTAATCGCTTCATCCATATCATGTGTAACAAAAATAAATGTTTTACCTAATTTTTGTTGCAATTGTTTCACTAAGTCTTGCAACGTGTCTCTCGTGATTGGATCTAATGCGCCAAACGGTTCATCCATTAAAATGACATCTTGTTCAGCAGCTAATGCACGAACAACACCAATACGTTGTTGCTGCCCGCCAGAAAGTTGAGAAGGATATCTATCTAAATATTCTTCAGGTAAATCGACAAGTTTAATTAACTCTTTCGCTTTTTTCTCTTTCTTTTCTTCAGACCATTTTAATAACTTAGGGACTAATACAATATTTTCTTTAATGGTCATATGAGGCATTAATCCAATTTGTTGAATTACATAACCAATTTTCCTACGTAGTTCAACAGCATTCATTTTACGAACATTTTTGCCGTTGATTGCAATTTCTCCTTCTGTAGCTTCAATCATTCTATTTATCATTCTTAAAGCAGTTGTTTTACCGCTTCCACTTGTACCTATAAATGCGATAAATTCACCAGATTCAATTTCTAATGAAATATTATCGACAGCTTTTTTTGTGCCGCCATAGACTTTAGATAAGTTTTTTATACTTAACATGTGTTAATTCCTTTCTATACTTATATTCTCAATTAAAAGTTTCTTATAAATATAGGGCTACCTGTGGATGTTATACAAATCCGAAAATAAGTAAAAACATGTAGCACAACTAGCCCTACTTTATTCATGTGTCGGTCAAAAAGATTAATTTCGACTTATTTTATCCATACTATATATTAAGATAACTCAATAAATGAAAATAAACAATTTATAACTGTAAATTTTGTTTATTAAAATATTGAAGTAAATTTACATTCAATAGCTCAAAATTAATTCTAAAATTTTATTTTCGTTTTATGTCAATAAGGTGTCCTAATTCTTTTGGTTTTACTTGAATCCCACCCAACTGCGCATAATCATCTATAGCATTTTTAATTTTTCCTGGGAACGCTGATGGTCTACCAGTCGTTGTGTCCATCCCCATGAGCATCACTTCATACGTTGCACAGCGTGTGTTTTGAGAATCTACTAAATTCATAAATACGTGCAACCGTTTAGCATCATAATCATATAATGCCACTTTTACCGTAATCGGTTCATCTACTTTAATTTCTTTTAAATACATAACATGATTCTCTAAAGTAAAAATGGTGTACTGAAGTTTGTCAATGGCTTCCATATCTAAACCTAGCTCCGCAAGCCAAGCATCTGTAGCATCACTAAATACACGATTATATTCAGCATCATTCATATGCTGATTATGGTCTACCCAAATATCTTTAACAGTTGTTCGATATTGAAATTGAGTCATATTAACCTCCGTTTATTTTGTAACTTTTTTCATTGAGGCAGTATCTCCCGGCCAATAAGCTTCCGCTAATTTTTTTACTTTAACTAAGAATTCATTACGTTTTTGATCTAATTCAGACATTGACTGACCTTGTGAAGCTATTTCACAGCCATTAACGACATCATCATATAGTGTTTGAGTTAATTCAGGCGCAATTAATTTTGTCCATGGTTTTTTCAATGCTGGTCCAAATTGTTTCAACATATGACGCATGCCACCTTCGCCGCCTGCAAGATGGAACGTCATAAATGGCCCATATTGTGCGTAACGTAATCCTGCTGCATGTGTAAATGCTTTATCTACTTCTTCTGTTGTCGCTACGCCGTCATTAACAATATGTAATGCTTCTCTCCATAATGCTTCCATTAACCTATCAGCGATATGACCTTCAATTTCATGTCTCACATGTAATACATCCATGCCAATACTTTCATATATTTCTTCAGCTTTAACCGTTGTAGCTTCATTCGTTTGTTTGCCAGGGACAACTTCTACCAATGGCAAAATATACACTGGGTGGAACGGGTGCGCCACCACTAAACGTTCAGGGTGTTTTAAATTTTGTTGTAATTCTGAAGGCATAATTCCAGAAGTACTCGATCCAATCATTGCATCTGGCTTAGCGTAAGCATCAATTTCAGTTAATACTTGATCTTTAATTGATTCGATTTCTGGAACATTTTCTTGAATATGATCAGCATCTTTTACAGCTTCTTCTAAATTTGCTGTGAATGAAAGCTTATCTAAAGATGCACCTTCTGCTAAACCTAATTGTTCAGCATATGGCCAATTTTGTTTTACTTGCTTTAACATTCTTTCATAAGCACCTTCACTCGGATCAGTTGCTACCACTTCATGACCGTGGGCTAAAATACGCGTAATCCAACCACTACCTATAACACCTGTACCTACCACTGCAAATTTCATTATTTGCCTCCTTTTGGATCTCTAAGTTGATATTTCACGCGCGCTTCAGCTGGCGTCATCGGTTCTATATCTAAATCTTTTAATATTTCAACCGCACGTTCAACAAGTTGCTCGTTAGAAGCTTTGACACCTTTAGATAAATATAAATTATCTTCTAATCCAACGCGCACATTGCCTCCACGTTTTGCTGCTTCTTCTACAGTTGGCAATTGCATTCTTCCAATTCCAAACGCTGACCAATGTGCATTGTCAGGAATACGTGTTTTAAAATATTCAATTGTTTCCGCGTCATTTTCAGCGCCCCACGGTATGCCTAAACAGAATTGGAACATTGGTTCACCTTCAATAAGGCCTTCATTAACTAATTGTTTAGCAAACGAAATATGTCCACTATCAAAACATTCTAATTCAGGTTTTACGCCTGCATCTTTTACAAGTTGTGCTTGTTTTCTTAACCAATCTGCTGGGCTTAAATACACAGCATCTCCCATGTTCACGCTTCCACAATCAAGCGTGCACATTTCTGGTAATAAGGCACCAATTGCTTCGTGTCTCTCAGCAGGTGTTTGCATATCTGAGCCTTTA
This sequence comes from Staphylococcus sp. GDY8P120P, assembly GCF_017892065.1. Classification (NCBI taxonomy): domain Bacteria; kingdom Bacillati; phylum Bacillota; class Bacilli; order Caryophanales; family Staphylococcaceae; genus Staphylococcus; species Staphylococcus sp. GDY8P120P. Next base: position 101,415 of record NZ_JAESKI010000012.1, read on the forward strand.
GCCGCTGTATACGGATCTTCAAGGTTAGGGATAAAGTCTCCGCCACCACCTGAAGTAATATTGATAATAATATCTTCATCAGCTTCTCTAATTAATCTGACTGCTTCTTTAAAAAATTCAACATCATGGCTTATACCCCCTGTTTCTGGGTCTCTTGCATGAATGTGTGCTACAGTAGCTCCTGCTCTTGCACATTTAATTGCTGAATCTGCAATTTCTTGAGGCGTTACAGGAACACTTTTATTTTTATCTACAGTATCTCCAGCACCTGTTAAAGCTGCTGTTAGCATAACTTTTTTCATATATAAACCTCCAACAGAGTTTTTATCACATAGGATAGTGTACCAACTGGACGGTTTAGTTTCAACCCTTAAAACGGCCAAAAAAAGGGATAAATGATGATGTCTCGTCATTTATCCCTATACTATCAGTACTTCTCATGATTTGAGAATTTAATTATTTTTTTATAATTTTAACTTTTTTATGCATCGTTTCGTCGCATTCGATTTTTTTCAGTGTAAGATGTTAATCTTTCTAAAACTTTTGACCTCATTGACTCATCTAATGCATCTAATCCAAACACCTCTGATAACCATAAACCATCTACTGCCAACCTTATAATTGTCGCATCTACTTTATCAAGTCCGTCTCGTTCTATTTTATCTTGCCATGCTTTATAGGTATCTTGTAACGGCAATAATAAATTACTGTTTATACCTTGTGCAGCCAACATTCCAGAAGTAATGGATGCATTTTCTGAACGGTGTTCTCTTGTAGCTTCAATAAAGGCGCGAAGTAATTTACCTTCATCTTGATCGTCTTTTTGTACATGCTCATTGACATTATTTCTATACAATTCATCTGCATGATCTACAAGTCCTTGTATTAACGCAAATTTATTTTTAAAGTGATACAGTAAACCACCTTTACTTACACCTGCTTTTTTGGCTACTGCATCCAGAGTTAAATATTCACTGCCTTGTTCGTTAACAATAGCCGCTGCTGCTTGTAATAGTTGCGTACGTTTAGACGCTCTTGCCATGACTACACCTCCTTAAATAATTTAATTTCGTTTGTATTTTTATCTTTTGTTTATCCGAGCAAACTATAAACGATAAATTATCAACTTGCAACATTATTATATTTTTTATATAACTTTATAACAGTTTAATCAAGTGGTGATACGTGCTTTTACTAACTTAAACATATGATATAACTATACAACCCTTTTTATATTCGTAACACACAAAACATGCAATGTGTGTTTACAAACTACAACTGATTTGTATAGTAAAACGCCAATTTATTGAGCGATTAGTCATCATTCATCCCTTTGCCTTCTAAAATATGCTCAATATATTTTTCAACTCTATTTTGTCTTGTTGATGCCTTTTTAGCATTTCCAATATAGTACATATATTGACGTTGTCTACCTGGTGTTAAATGATTAAATGCTTCTTTTAATGCTGGTGATGCTTCTAATTTATTTTTTAATTCTTCAGGCATATGATATGTTTCTGTTGTTTTCATAGGTACCTTTTCTCCAGACTTTTCAAGACGAATCGCTTCCTCAATATACCATTTAATTTCATCTTTTCTGTTTTTGATTTCTTCTAGACTTTCAAACCTTAATTGTCTCGCTGCTTGAACATTTTTTGTTTGTTGAATCAATGAATGATAGGGGTCTTCCATGATAGCCCCCTTTTCAAATAACAAAGCACAGTATTGTTTAAAATTTTGTATAATTACAACGTTCTTATGATTTAAAGTATAACAAGGATGCATCCATTTATAATCTTCTACTAATTCAGTTTCTTGCAAAATTGTTCTAAGTAATTTAAAAGAGGCTTGCCAATCGTTTAATCCATCAATAAATGCATCTACCTTTATATTTTTATTTTTTTCAACCATAAGCACTCACCCTTTATTTTTTATTTATTTTCATTTTACTATGAATAGTGCAATTCAAGCCATTACAAAAGTATTCTAAAGAACAAACCAAGTTTTCCGATTAGTGTAATATGATTTAAATATAATTTGTGTTATGATGCTTTTATTATTTTCAATTTACATAAAATAAAGAGGTGTTCTAATGCAACAATCAAAACATTTAAAAAAAGTGCTGAGTTTATCTGATGTTATGGGTATTGCTATCGGACAAATTATTGGCGCTGGTGTCATGTCCTTAACGGGTATTGGTATACAAATGACAGGAAGTGGCATTACGCCAGCATTCATTCTATCATCACTTATAACATTACTTACGATGTTACCTATAGCAATTTTAGCTTCTAGTTTACCTACTACAGGGGGTATGTATCAATATACTAGTCGGTTACTGTCACCTAAAACAGGTGTTTTTTGGTTATTATTATTCATCTTTTTACAAATAACATTATCTTTATATGCGCTTTCTTTTGCACAATATCTTGAAGGTTTACTCCCTGGTGTTCCAGTAAGAACTGTAGCCTTTTTACTACTCACCGTTTTGTTTGTAGTTAATATCGTGGGCATTAAATCTGCTTCAATCGTCGGTAACTTAATGGTAATAACTTTAATCTTAGCTTTATCATTCTTTATTCTTTTTGGTTTACCTCATGTTAATTTTAGCGTATTCAGCACCTCATCCATGTTTCCTGATGGTTTTACTGGTTTCTTTACAGCAGTGGGTCTCGTTTCATTCGCTACAGGTGGAGCTCAAGTAGTAGCTGAACTTGGTGGAGAAATGAAAAACCCTAAGAGAGATATACCACTTGTAATCGTTGTAGCTACTATTTTTGTAGGGTTATTATATGCTTTTATCGCCTCTATTGCAGTTGGGGTTTTACCAATACCTGAAGTTGCAGGCAGACCTTTAACAAGTGTCGCTAAAGAAGTGCTACCATCACCAGTATTTATTTGCTTTATGGTTGGAGGAGCGATGTTCGCTTTAGCTACGACTCTGAACGCAACATTCACGTGGGTCACAAAAAGTTTATTAATTGCTATCGAAGATGGATACTTGCCCAAGACGTTAGGCACTGTTAATAAACGCTTTGGCACGCCACATTGGTTATTACTAATATTTTATATTATCGGAATTTTACCAATTGTAAGTGGTATGTCTCTAGATGTTGTCGCACAGTTAGGTACAGGTATTTCACTTATCGTATTTGCTTTCCCTGCGCTAGCTGTTACACAATTACCTAAAAAATATCCTGAAGCTTATAAGCAATCTTTCTTTAAATTGCCTTATCCAGTACTAGTGGTCATCGCTACGGCAGCCATTGTCGTTTTACTCTATCAATCATACTTGCTAATTTCAGATTTGAAATTAGGTTATATTATGGGAACATTTGCATATATTTTTATTTCTGCATTGATTGCTCATTTTTCTAATAAAAAATCAAACTTATCTATTGAATCTATACAATTCGCTAAAAATGTTCCAAAAAATGAGGACTGGGACAAAAACCAAATTTTTATAAAATGATTTCGTTTATCCACGCCATCAAGAAGAACTAGAAAAAATAGTCCAGAGCCGAATTGCTTGCATAAGTGCTACTAGCCCCCAATGGATTACATGAGCTTCGACTCATGCATAAGTGCTACTAGCCCCCAGTGGGTTACATGAGCTTCGGCTCATGCATAAGTGCTACTAGCCCCCAGTGGGTTACATGAGCTTCGACTCATGCATAAGTGCTACTAATCTTCATAAATGAAGAAGTAGCACTTTAGAAGTAGCACTTTTGAAATAGCTTTTTAGACCTGTTTTTCTTTAGTAAAGTAAGGCTTTATATTTTTATTCCATTCACCTCCTGCCAACACAATATTCAAGATTAAAACATTATTTATGTCTCAATACCTTTTTCAACAATAGCACTCCATTAAACTTAAAATGGATGCTATTGTTATGTATATGTTAAACACTATAAAAACATAAGAGTCACAAAGAAGTTTGTATCAATGTACTATTTAATACATTCAAACATGCCTCCCTTTTTTCAAATAAGTCACTTTATCAAAATACATCTTTAATCTATGTAGCGATTTGCTTTTCTTATGGTTTAATATAAGTAAAATTATATTAAAATCATTATAAAATATTAAAATCAATCCCTAATCTCTGTTACACTTATAAATAATCACTTTTTAAGTGTGTGTGGTAAAGCGTTAAATGATTTATGTAAGCGCTTTAAGTTTATGGAGGGGATGTTTTATGCAACAAGATAATATTTGGTTAACAATTGTTGGTCTCATTATTATCATTTTAATCGTTGGTTTATTGATAGCCAAACGTATCAGCCCTGTGGTAGGTATGATTTTAATACCAAGTATAGGGGCTTTAATATTAGGTTATAGTATTGGAGACTTAGTAGATTTCTTTAATAGTGGGTTAGATCAAGTAATCAACGTTGTCATCATGTTTATCTTTGCCATTATTTTCTTTGGAATCATGAGTGACAGTGGTTTATTTAAACCTTTAGTGAAAAGGTTAATTTTGTTAACGAGAGGTAACGTCATCATCGTCTGTATTGTCACAGCAATCATTGGTACGTTCGCGCAATTAGATGGTGCAGGTGCAACAACATTCTTGCTATCAATTCCTGCATTATTACCACTGTATAAAGCCTTAAATATGAATCGATATCTATTACTTTTATTACTTGCTTTAAGTGCCGCTATTATGAATATGGTACCTTGGGGCGGCCCGATGGCGCGTACGGCTTCAGTCTTAAACATAAAAAACGTGAACGAGCTATGGTATGGTGTTATTCCTATTCAAATTATAGGGTTCTTCCTTATACTCATATTTGCTGTATATTTAGGTTTCAGAGAAAAAACACGCATCAGCCGTGATATTCGTTCTGGTAAATTACCAGATACTCAAGACGTGGACATACATAAATTAGTAGAAATTTATGAGCATGATCAAGATATTAAGTTCCCTATCCGTGGTGTTGCTGTTACAAAACCTTGGATTAATTGGGTGAACGTCGCATTAACCATCGCAGTCATTGTAGCAATGTTAGCTAACATTGCTCCACCAGAATTCGCATTTATGATTGGTGTTGCAATTGCTTTAATTATTAATTTCCCAAATGTCGATGAACAAATGAGTCGTTTAAAAGCGCATGCGCCAAATGCTTTAATGATGGCTGCAGTTATCATTGCAGCAGGCATGTTCTTAGGAGTATTAAATGAAACTGGTATGTTAGAATCTATTGCACTCAGCTTTATTCATATTATTCCAGACGCAGTAGGTCCGTATTTACATATTATAGTGGGTATATTTGGTGTACCTCTAGATTTATTAACGAGTACGGATGCTTATTACTTTGCTGTATTACCAATCGTAGAACAAACAGCAAGTCAATTCGGTGTACCTAGTATTTCTACAGCTTATTCTATGGTTATTGGTAATATTATAGGAACATTCGTCAGTCCATTTTCACCAGCGCTATGGTTAGCTATAGGTCTTGCAGAAGCAAACATGGGTACTTATATTAAGTATGCTTTCTTCTGGGTTTGGGGATTTGCAATCGTAATGTTACTCATTGCTATGTTAATCGGCGTTGTAACTTTTTAATATGCACTTTATAAAAACAGCGAAGCCTTTTGGCTCCGCTGTTTTCTATGTGTTTATTTGAGTATTTTTATATTTTGCGACATTTTTAAGGCTAATCACTAAAATGAATGCTACGATAGCAATCGCAGCTGAGAAGTAGGTAGTTGCATATACGTTTAAATTAGATACAACTAAACCACCCACAATACCACCAATACCGATGCCGGCATTTAAACTGGACATATTCCAACTCATTACTTGGCTTGTATCACCTTCAACATGTTCAATAATACCACTTTGAACAGCTGGATTAGTACTCCATTGCATAATATTCCAAATAAAGATAACCATTAATAATAAGCCTGTTCCTGGTAAGAAAACATTAAGGATAAGCATCATGATAATAAATATAGTAGTAGCGATAATTAACCAACGTTTACTTGTAAGTCTATCCGATAAAAAACCACCCATTGAGGTACCTATTACACCTGCTACACCATTAATTAATAATGCAACAGAAACAAATGACAGATCATGTCCCCCAGAAAGCATCAATGGATTAATATATATGAATGTAACTGAGTTCGCTACTAATAATAAGAATGTGATACCTAAGTATTTTGTTACTTCAACTGGTCTCAGCACTTTAGAATAACTACTTGAACGTTTCGAATCTGTTTCTGTATTGGTAGATGGATAACTGCTTAATTTCGGAACATACGCATACATTAAAACCCCTACAAGTATACTAATAACAACAATAAATAGAAATGTATATCTCCAACCAACTAAATCACCTATAATTGTGCCAATCGGTACACCAAAAACGTTTGCGCCACTAAAGCCTGAATACACAATACCTATCATTTTGCCACGGTGTTGAGGTGCAGTTAACAAGGCTGTTAACGCTAGTATTTTAACTACAATTAAAGCAGCTGCTGCAGATGATAATATTCGTCCGACTACTAGAATAGAAAAGTTAGGCGCTATAGCAATAATAAGATTTCCTACAACAAACACTGCTAAAGCCCATAGTAAAACCTTTCGTGGTGAAAAACGGTTGGTTAACTTCACTAATATAGGACCAGCTACGGCAAATGTAATAGCGTATAAAGTTACTAATTGCCCTATGACAGGTTCAGAGACTTGTAAATCATTACTCATTAAATTCATAATCCCTGCAACCATCATTTCGACCATTCCAACAATAAATATACTTAAAATAAACGTAATAATACGCATAATTGACATAAATATCCTCCTCTCTTTGCTTTGATTTCAAAAATTTTATAACTGTTTTATTATAAACCATTCGTCAATATATATGAATATGTCACTATATGTAAAATTTTTAATTTCCAAATTAAAGGCAGGAAACGAACAGAAATCCAAAATTGAATTTGGTCTCATGTTCTGTCCCCTGCCGCACAAATTGATTGTAAATAAATGGGCAATCAGCAATCAAGGTATTTCTAAATCGTGCATCGTTTTGTAGTTCTCTCGCATATATAACTAGCATGCACTATAGCCAGACATGCACTGTAACAATCATATACATTTTCATCGATTATCTTCTGATATATGACGGCCAATTAATTGATCGCGTTGATTAAAGAATTGACGATAGCTTAAATAAGTTGCAATCAATGCTGACATAATAGTTGCAGTCGTATGAATAAACACGACCATCAGTTGAAATTTCACTGCTTCTAATGGTGCTACACCGCCAATAATTAAACCAGTCATCATACCTGGTATAGACACAATACCATATGTCTTCACAGAATCAATCGTTGGTACAATCGCTGTTTTTATACTTTCACGTATTGTACCTTTTGAAGATAGTTTTGGATCTGCGCCTAATGCTAATTTTGCTTCTATTTGACTCATTTCTTTCACGAATTCACGGTCTAAATTTTGATAAGCAAGGTTAATAGCAATCAACCCATTACTTCCAAGCATTCCTGCTATCGGAATAACTTCATTGGGTTTAAAATCAATTGCTCCAGTTAATATAACCCCAAATAATGGTAACGCAACCCCGACAAATATAGCAATGAAAGAAATCCAAAAAACATTATGCATGACTGGCGAAGCCCTACTAATAGTGTTCCAAGAGGCGTTAACAATTATGATTAAGACAAATAATAATAATAACCAAGCTTGATTTACATCAAATATAAAATGAAGTAAATAACCTAAGATAACTAATTGAACGACCGCTCTAATAGTAGCAATTAACAAATCTTTTATGATATGTAACTTCTCTTTATATGAGACGATAATTGGGAAAAGTAAGAGTGTGCCGGTAAGTACTAAAGCTGTCGTGCTCATCTTAAATCCTCCTCCTTCTCTATTTGACCATCAACGATTCTAATGCGTTTTTGAAAGTGTCTCATACTTTGGTCATTACTATGTGTAATCCACAATATACTTACACCTTCATCGGCAAGTTTAAAAATGAGAGATTCAATTTTTTCACTATTATGTATATCTAAAGCACTCGTAGCTTCATCTAGTAATAATATTTTTGGTTTATACATTAACTGTCTAGCTATGGTTATACGTTGTCGCTCTCCACCAGAAAGATGACTTACACTGGTATTAAAGTTATAGTGTCCTAGACCAACCGCTTTCAATAGTGCTTTAGCTCTTTTACGATTAAATTTATCGTTTCTTATATTAGCAGGGAAAGCTAAGTTATCGCCAATCGTTCTATCAAACAAATCACTTTCTTGTAGCAAATAACTCACTTCCATACGTAATTCTTCTGGGTTAATCGTTTCATATGCGTCCCCATTTAGATATAATTCTCCTTGCGTTGGACTTATCAAATTATTAATTAGGCGAAATAATGTACTTTTACCGCTTCCAGAAGGCCCAACAACAGCAATCGTTTCCCCTGATTCTATTTTCAAATTAATCTCTTGAATGATTTTACGGTTATCTATTTGATATGAAACATTTCTGAGTTCTAACATTTTGAACCTCCTAAATACATATATAAGTCGTATTCCCTAATATAATTACTTTATTATGTCATTCATTAGAAAAAGTTAAATAACTTTAATCTATACTCTCAATATGCCATTAAATGAAATAACTATTTATTTTAAAAAGACTATAGCAATAAAAGAAATTAAATTATTGAAAGCATGTAAAGAGATTGAAACAGCTAAATTTTTACCACTTTTTAAATATACAAATACTAATCCTAACGCAATAAATATATAACTACCAATTTCAAATGGCGATGTTGCGCCTAATACATGTATACCAGCAAATAATATAACAGAGAGTACACTTGCAACACCATACGTTATTTTTTTACCTAATTCATGAATAATTAAATGTCTAAATAATAATTCTTCAATGATTGGCGTCAAAACAACAATGTCCACAAATAAAAAGGGAAGCATCCAATTATTTTCAAACATATCCTCCAATATCATTTGGTTTTGCGTCTCACTATATTGCAAAGTTTCTGGTAAAAGTGTCATAAGCCAATCATAAAAACTATTTAAACCAATAGTAGAAATGTATGTAATAAAAATAACAAGTACATACTTACGAACTTGTTTGAATCTTTTTGTAGTCATTGTTTTCAAATTATCGTTTATATGCATCAAATAAAAGCTGAAAATAATACTTATTTCTGCTATGACACCGCCAATAATCAATACATTATGATTACTAAAAAGCGAAGTATCATCTAAATTAAAAGCAGAGTATAAGGCTAATAAAAATATTAATAACATTAGCGGTATGATATTATTCGCTAAGATATAAATGGGGATTAACCAGAAATCTCTTTTTACTACTTTTTGTTTTTGCCATATATTTGTATGTGTAAATTGAGTAATATGAGATTCTGATGGCTTGTCAGTCATATGACACCTTCCTTATGATTATTTATCAATAATATAACATAATTCTATACCTCAATTATAAGTTACTTTATAATTTTTGTGTTTTTAAAAATAAAATTTCGAATAACATATTTATATCATTGTAAAATGTATGATTTATTGTAGTATATAATTATATAAAGGGGGAATGTTACATGACTATACTGTCCATTTTGCAGTTCATCGTTAACATTATCATTGTTATTTTCATATTAAGTGTACTAATTTTAGGGGCTATCTTACTTATAAAAGATAAGCGCCAAAAACAACATAGTGTGTTACGCAATTATCCATTATTAGCGCGTATTCGCTATTTCGGTGAAAAAATAGGGCCTGAGTTGCGTCAATATTTATTTTTAGCAGATACTAAAGGAAAACCTTTTTCCAGAAATGATTTCACTAATATTGTATTAGCTGGAAAATATAATTCGAGAATGACGAGTTATGGCACGCAAAATGACTATGAAGATGGGTTTTATATTCAAAATACCATGTTTCCATTACAATCTACAGAATTACATATTGATCAGTCACCTATGATTTCGTCATTTATTTATACCATTGATAACGAACGCTTATTTGATCGAGATGAACATCGGATTGAAGCAGAAATCGATCCTTTTTATTTAGCAGATGAAGACGCCATTATCATAGGTTCTGAATTAAAGCATCCGTTTAAATTAAAACGTTTAGTTGGTCAATCTGGAATGAGTTATGGTGCTTTAGGAAGTCATGCCATCAGAGCACTATCAAAAGGATTAGGACGAGCTGGAACTTGGATGAATACTGGTGAAGGTGGTTTGTCTAAACACCATTTATCTGGAAATGTTGATATCATTTTCCAAATCGGGCCTGGTTTATTTGGTGTTCGCAATGAAGATGGCCAATTTGATATGGATGCTTTTTTAAATTTGGCTAAACAAACGACTATAAAAGCATTTGAAATTAAATTGGCCCAAGGTGCGAAAACACGTGGTGGCCACATGCAAGGTAATAAAGTGACAGAAGAAATCGCAAAAATTCGTAAAGTAGAACCATGGAAAACGATTAATTCACCAAACCGTTTTGAATCGATTAATAATTCTAAAGATTTATTGGATTGGATAACAAAACTACAACAACATGGCCAAAAACCTGTTGGGTTTAAAATGGTTATAAGTAAAGTTTCAGAAGTAGAAACACTTGTGCGGACTATGATTGAAACAGATCAATACCCTAACTTCATTACGGTTGATGGCGGTGAAGGTGGAACCGGCGCAACATTCCAAGAATTACAAGATAGCGTGGGTCTACCATTGTTCACTGCTCTTCCTATATTGACAGGTACTTTAGAAAAATATGGTATTCGTAAACACATCAAAATTTTTGCATCAGGTAAACTTGTAACACCCGATAAAATCGCCATTGCTTTAGGTTTAGGTGCTGATTTAGTCAATGTTGCACGTGGTATGATGATTAGCGTCGGGTGTATTATGAGTAGACAATGTCATATGAACACATGTCCAGTAGGCGTCGCAACCACTGACCCTAAACGAGAAAAAGGCCTAATTATAGAAGAAAAAGAATATCGCGTCACTAATTTTGTAACCAGTTTACACGAAGGGTTATTTAACATCGCCGCTGCGGTAGGTGCAGCCTCACCTACCCAAATATCCAAAGAACATATTATTATCAAAAAGAAAGACGGCAACTTACAATCTATATATGATTATAAATTAAAACTACTTGAACATAACTGATATCAAAAATAAGCGCTCTAATAATTTAAAGTGAATGTCAAACTTTGAAATATCAGAGCGTTTTTTCTTATTATTTTTATTTAATCTGTTTGTTTAACTTGGCTTCTATTGTTTCTTGATCATCATCTAAAGGATTAAATTCAAATGGATTATCATTGATAAAAACAATAGGAATACCTTTAATACCTCTTTCAAATGCTTCTTCATGAATAGCTAAAGAACGTTCATCTGCTTCTTTATGAGGTGAAAGATTAAAGGCTTGCTTCATCTTTGCTTCAATTGTAGAAAAGTCGACTTTCCATTGGTTCTGAGTTTGATATAACTCACGTATAATCTCTAAGGTTGTTTCTGGTTGTTGATAATCTAGATATATATTGGCTACTGTTCCTTTCAATAATGCTTGTTTTGTTTTATCAAAATGCTTAATGACATGCTGCACCTTTCCTTGCTCAACTAAAGGCGTTAATACAGTATCAGCAGCATAAAAATAATTTTTACAATAAGGACACGCAAAATTTATAAATGATTCCACTTTAATAGGTGCATCATTTGAGCCAAATGTTAAATGTTTAATTTCCGTCATAATTGATCCCCCCACTTTATCTATATTTATATTGAATCACGGAAAAGATTCGATTGCACCTTTTTAGTCTTAGCAAATTACTAAGAATTAAATTAACGTGTTATATTTTTTACAAATGAAGGGTCCAAAGTGCAATCCATTAGAATATCTAGCAGTTCATGATAAAATAAATATAATTATCATATTAGGGGGAATTATATGGACAATTCAGTAAAATTATTAAAAACGTTAACGGATGTGGATGGCATCGCAGGACATGAAAAAGCGGTAAAAACACTTATGCGCGATTATTTAACACCCGTAAGTGATGAAATCGTCGAAGACAATTTAGGGGGTATATTTGGAAAAAAATCTACTACTAACGGAAATAAAACATTAATGGTGGCAGGCCATTTAGATGAAATTGGTTTTGTAGTGACTAAAATCGATAACGATGGTTTCCTAAAATTCACACCTATTGGCGGTTGGTGGAACCAAGTTATGTTATCACAAAAAGTGACAATCACAACGGATCATGGCAAAAAAATCAGGGGCATCATTGGTTCAAAACCACCACATGTATTATCGCCTGAAGAACGTAAAAAAAACGTAGAAATCAAAGATATGTTTATTGATATTGGCGTAAAAAGTAAGAAAGAAGCTGAACAATTCGGTATTGAAATTGGTAATATGGTCACACCATATAGTGAATTTGAAACACTTGCGAACAATAAATATTTAACTGCAAAAGCTTTTGACAATCGTTATGGTTGTGCCCTTGCGGTAGATGTCTTAAATAACCTTACCAACGCATCTATCGATATTAACTTAGTCTCGGGTGCAAATGTACAAGAAGAGGTCGGTCTTCGTGGTGCCAAAGTTGCAGCTAATAAAATCAAACCTGACTTAGCACTTGCAGTAGACGTAGCTGTTGCATATGACACACCAGGCATGTCTGGCCAAACAAGCGAAACGGCTATTGGTCAAGGACCGGTTGTCATTATTATGGACGCATCCAACATAGGCCATGTTGGGTTTACAAAACACATCAAAGCAGTTGCTCAAAAACATAACATAGATATTCAATTAGATTCCACGCCTGGTGGCGGCACTGACGCTGGTAGTATTCATGTCGCTAACGAAGGTATTCCTACAGTATCAATTGGTGTTGCACTACGTTATATGCACTCCAATGTTTCCGTATTGCATACAGACGATTATAAAAACTCTGTAGCCTTAGTAACTGAAATAGTCAAATCTCTAAATGATGAAACAGTGGATGAAATCATCTGGTAATAAACTAAATATGAAATAAGATAAGCCGTGAGCATTAATCAAATTGATTTGCTCACGGCTTTTTAATACCACTTTATAACATTTGGTTTCAAATTATATGAATTTAGCAATTCGTTATTTAGTGGATTTTTTCCAACTATCATCACTCAACATTTCACCTGGCCATGTGTATGCCATCACACCACCGTCGATTGTAATTGATTCACCAGTGATAAACGAGCTATCATCTGATGCTAAAAATGCAACAAGTTTACCTACTTCTTCAGGCGTTCCTAATCGACCTAAAGGCGTCATCCACTTCTGATTTTCTCTGAATATTTGTCCATTTTCCTCGGATTTTGTCCCCGTCAATTTATCTATAAGTGGCGTTTCTATAGTACCGGGAGCGATTGCATTTGCTCTAATATTTTCACGGCCGTATTCAATTGCCGTTGAACGCGTAAAATTAATAATGCCTCCTTTTGCGGCATTATAACCCGAACGATTTAGGTCTGCAGCATGGCCCGAAAATGACGAAGTATTAATAATGGAACCGCCTTTTGACATCATTAATGGTAAGAAAAACTTTGTCATGAGAAATGTTCCTCTTAAATCTACACTCATAATTTTGTCAAATACATCAATTGGATATTCATGAATACGGCCTGCTGGGTTATCAACACCTGCATTATTAAATAATACATCAATTTGTCCATAATCCGATTCAATAGATTGAACCAGTCGTTCTATAGCATGCTCATCTGAGACATCAACTGTATAGCCTGAAGCTTTATACCCGGCATTATTAATTGCTTTCACAGTGTCATGGACAGATTCTGATATATCGACAGCTAACACGTGCGCGCCTTCCTCAGCCATAATGCGAGCAGCGGCTGCTCCAATGCCGGTACTCACACCAGTTAATACAGCGATTTTGTTATCTAATCTTCCCATATATTACACCTCTTTTTTAATTTTTCTTTCTTCTGTTTCAACCCTCTTTATTTTATTCATTTCCTTTTTTAATTAACTTTGAAACTTATATGTAGTCTTATCTATTGCTACTACTTGTTTGTCACATACTTACAATATATTTTTAAAAATTTATAATACTAATTTCAAAATGAGTTTGTTATAATTTCGATAACTTACTGAAGGAGGTCGTTACGGTGTCTTCAAATATGAGAGAAAAACCAACAGTTATTAATAGATTTTTAAATATCAAAGATAGATCTGTTCAAAAAAATAAATGTTTAATTGAATAATATTTAAATAAAGTATCACAAATTATGTTATTTATTGTAATATAAAGAACAAAAATGGGTAAATAATACTTACAAAAGTAAATTTACCTCACTTGTTTAGGAGGACATTATGGAACGCATAGGCCTAGTAGATATCGGATCAAATACAATTAGATTAGTTATCTTTGAGTTCGATTCAAAAACAGGATTAAATGAAATTTTAAATATTAAAACACCGGCACGTTTGAGCCAATACTTAACCGATGATTTAACTATGAACCAAGATGGTATCGACGTATTGACATCCACACTACACAGTTTTAAAGCAGTTGCCGATAAATTCAAAGTAAATGAATTACATCCTATTGCTACTGCCGCGATACGACAATCTACGAACCAACACGCTATTATCGAACATATCAAAAATGAACTTAATATAAATATTAAAATTATCCCTGAGCAAGAAGAAGCATTTTATGGGTTTTATGCCATCACACACACAACTGATGTAGAAAACGGTGTGTCTATCGATATCGGTGGTGGCTCTACAGAAGTCACTTTATTCAAAGATAAGGCAATGATTGAAGCACATAGTTTTCCATTTGGCGTGGTAACATTAAAACGAAAATTCTTTGAAAATAAAGATCATAATGATAAATCTGCTATTAAAGCGATGGAGAAATTCTTATCCAAGCAATTTGAACAACTTCCATGGTTACAAGATAGAGAAATTGCCTTAGTAGGAATTGGTGGCTCAGCTCGTAATGTTGCACGTATACATCAATCTGAGCATTCTTACCCTATCGGTGGCGTTCATAACTACACAATGTCTGAGGAAGATATTGATGAGGTTTATACAATAATCAAGAAAAGTTCCCGTGACGCGTTAAAAGACATAGATGGATTAAGTAGAGATCGCATAGACATCATAATACCTGCAGTTTCCGTATTTAAAACACTGTTCAAAAAGATAAATGCCACACACTTTACTTTCTCACGTAAAGGACTACGTGAAGGTTATGTTATGAAAACAATCGCTGAACGCCATCCTCGAGAATTTAGAAAAGAAAATATTCAAAAAGATGCATTATATCATTTGGCTAACGAGTATAGCATTGAAGAATCAAGTGCAAAACAACGCGTCAAATTAGCCCAGTCATTGTTAACGCAGCTTATTGAACTAGACAAAATTCAAGTTACTCATAAAGAACAAGCACTATTTGTTGAAGGCGCGTATTTATATTATTTAGGTAGATTTATTGATTCTGATTCGAGTTCGCCCCACACCTATTATATTATTGCGAATTCAATGATTGATGGCTTCTCACATGAAGATCGTGTCAAATTAGCAATGTTGGCAAGCTTTAAAAATAAATCACTGTTAAAATTTTACAATCAAGAAACGAAATGGCTACGCGGTAAAGCGTTAGATAACATTCAATTTTTAGGTGGCATTATCAAATTTGTAAACGCGCTCAACATATCACATACAAACCCCGTTGAACGTCTCGAATTACGTCACGATAGTAATGGATTCACGTTATACGTTCATTATATTGGTGAACCAATTGCTGAATCATACCAATCTCTTAGACAAAAAAAACATATCGAGAAAATTTTAAAAGAAAATCTTTCTATCATCTTTACAAAATCTTAAAATTCATATGATAAATTATACGTAGTAAAACATGTTATTAAGACTACAATAAGGTGGAATTAGAATGGTGCAGAAGAAATTGGGAGAGAAGGATTTAAATTTACCAAATTATTATAACAATAGAGAATTAAGCTGGTTGGACTTTAACTATAGAGTGTTACAAGAAGCAGAGGATAAAAATAATCCATTATTAGAGCAACTTAAATTCATTTCTATATTTAGTTCCAATTTAGATGAATTTTTTATGGTTCGTGTAGCTGGTTTACAAGACCAAGTTAAAATGGGATATGATAAACCAGAGAATAAAGCACAATTAACGCCTAAAGAACAGCTCGAACAAATAAAGATTAAAAATACAAAATACGTAGATTTACAATATAAACGTTATAAAGCGTTAACTGAAAATTTAAAACAACACCGTGTTGAAATAACACGTCCTGAATTATTACCTGAGTCATTATTGTCGCAATTAGAACACGAATTTAAAACAGGTATCTTACCTACATTAACACCATTAGGTATTGATGCTTACCATCCTTTCCCAAAACTTAATAATAAAAGTTTAAACATATTTGTAGATATCGACACAGAAGAAGCAATCAATTCAGCTATTGTACAAATTCCTTCATTAATCCCACGATTTTATACGTTAAATCAAGGGCAAACTCAATACGTTTTAATGTTGGAAGATATCATTATATTTTATATTCATCTTTTGTTTACTGGCTACGAGGTATTAAACACCTTTACATTTAGGATCACACGTAATGCAGACTTAACCATTCATGAAGATGGTGCCGAGGATTTATTAATTGAAATAGAACGCTTTTTAAAAGAGCGAAAACGCGGTACCGCAGTGCGTTTAGAGGTAGATGGACGACACGCAACGCATGAAGACATCCTCTGGATTATGAACCAACTGGAAGTTTATGACAACGATGTCTATTTTGTAGACGGTCCTTTGGATTTAACTATGTTGTTTGGGCTAGTTGATTACTTATCTAATCGGTTAAAGCATTTAACTTATAACAAATATGTACCACAACCACCTCAATCATTAGAAAGTGAAGATATATTTGATTTATCTTTAAAACGGGATATTTTCTTTCATCACCCCTATGAATCATTTGAACCAATTGTAGACTTTATTCGTGAAGCTGCAAATGATCCTAGTACAATTGCCATCAAACAAACACTGTATCGTGTAAGTAAAGATTCTCCTATTATCAATAGTTTAAAGACAGCTGCTGAAAATGGTAAACAAGTGACAGTGCTTGTTGAATTAAAAGCACGCTTTGATGAAGAAAATAATGTTCAATGGGCTAAAATGTTAGAAGACGCAGGGTGTCATGTCATTTATGGCATGACTTATTTAAAAACACACAGTAAAATTTCGCTCGTAGTGAAACGTACTAATAATCAACTTACCTCATTTGTACATTTAGGTACTGGAAACTACAATGACAAAACTGCAAAATTATATACAGATATGGGTATCATCACAACAAACAAAGCAATAGCAGAAGATGCCATCAACTTCTTTAATTACCTGAGCGGCTATACACTTAAACCGGAATATAATAAGCTCATTGTTGCACCATATGATATACGTGATGTATTTTTAGCTCGAATCGATAATGAAATTAAACTTCACCTTGAACATGGTAATGGGAAAATTATGATGAAGATGAACTCTTTAACAGATAAAGATATTATTCTTAAACTATTTGAAGCCTCACGTGCTGGTGTTCAAGTTCAATTAATTATTCGTGGTATATGTTGCTTAAAACCTGGTATACCAGGCATCAGCGACAACATAGAGGTCGTAAGTATCGTTGGCCGTTTTCTTGAGCATTCGCGCATATATTACTTTCATAACAACGGAGATGAACAAATTTATCTCTCTTCAGCTGATGCAATGACACGTAATATGATTAAACGCGTAGAAATATTGTTCCCGGTAGAAGATAAAGCCATCGCAAAACGTTTATTAGACTATATGAATTTACAATTATCAGATAACCAAAAAGGTCGTTATCAAGACCAACAAGGGCATTATCATTACATTCATAACAATTTGTCACCATTAAATTCTCAAGCCTATCTAATGAAAGAAGCTATCACATTTGGCCAAAAATTGAAGGAAGCTTCAACCCGCCCTGAAGCATCTCCCATACAATCTAAAAATAGATGGTTTTCTAAATTAAAAGACACTTTTAAACGCTGAGTGTACTTGTAATCATGCTTAAAATTAACTTTACCTATAACCAAAAAGCGCCTGAGACATAAATTAACGTCTGAGGCGTTTTTATAATCTTAATACTCAATGACAAATTAAATTTCATCCATCAGACACCATCCATGAAATATGACATTTTCATTATGACATGCTCTTTGCTATTCAACCTCATATATGTCGTTATACATTTTGGTTTTAAACCCATTTCAATTATTAATCTTTGTTATAATGAATGCATATAATTTCCTATACGAGGTGGTTTATCCATGATAGAACTTAAAAAATTAAAAGCGCATTTTCCATTAATAAATGAAATGCAACACTATAACCCTATATTTTGGAAAAATCCAAATTTCCGTAAAAATGCAACATTTCCTTTTACATTGAATGACATAGAAGATGCAGCAGCAAGATTAGAACGTTTTAGCAGTTATATTCGTAAAGTTTTTCCTGAAACCGAAAAAGATAATGGCATCATCGAATCTCCACTAAAAGCAATCCCTTTCATGCAACAAGCATTAACTAAATCTGAACATCTCGAACAAAGTGGTAAATTATGGCTTAAATGCGATAGTCATCTTGCTATATCAGGTTCTATTAAAGCGAGAGGTGGCATATATGAAGTTCTTAAATTAGCTGAAACAATTGCTATACAAGATGGTAGTTTAAAACAATCTGATGATTATCAAGTTTTAGCAGAGCCCTATTTTAAGGATCTCTTTAACCAATATACGGTTGCCGTGGGTTCAACTGGCAATCTCGGTTTAAGTATTGGTATGATGAGCGCCCAGTTTGGTTTTCAAGTAACCGTGCATATGTCTAGTGATGCGCGTCAATGGAAGAAAGACTTACTCCGCTCCCATGGTGTTGAAGTGGTAGAGCATCAATCTGATTATCAATATGCGGTAGCTGAAGGAAGAAAAGCTGCAGAAAGTGATCCTACATGCCATTTTGTTGATGATGAAGGTTCTGCTGATTTATTTTTAGGCTACACAGTCGCTGCATTACGATTAAAAACACAACTCAGTAATGAAGGGATACAAGTAGATGCAGAGCATCCCCTTTTTGTATACTTACCCTGTGGTGTTGGCGGTGGCCCTGGTGGTGTCGCTTTTGGTTTGAACCAAGTATTTGGTGAGCATGTATATTGTCTATTCGCTGAACCAACACATGCGCCTTGTATGACTTTAGGCATGATGACACAATATCATGACCAAATAGCTGTCACAGATATTGGTTTAGATGGACAGACAGATGCAGATGGCCTTGCAGTCTCGAGACCTTCTACACTGGTTGGTGAAATTATGAACACATTATTATATGGTGCTTATACAATAGAAGATCAACAAATGTATCGCTATTTATATATGCTTAGTGAAAAGGAACAAATATTTATTGAACCATCTGCAGCTGCAGGCTTCGCAGGAATAAAGGAAGTATTAAATCATGCAGATAGCCATAAAATTAACCTAGCTAACGCTAACCATATCGTTTGGGCGACAGGAGGGAATATGGTACCTAAAGAAGAAATGCTCAAATACGTAGAACAAGGAAAGCAATAATATCATATAAACAGAAACTGTAAAGCATTCTTTTAAAATGCTAGCCCTTATACAAGCGCCTTAGCGCTTGTATTTCTTTTCCCTATTCTTCCTTATTGGGTCGGGTAGCGAAATCATTTTATAAAATACGATTTCTACCCTAATCCCTTCTTAACTTTATGATCTAAAAACAATATACCAACTATCCTTCTAAATAAATGGTAACAATTATTTTCTGAATATTTATTGAATTCTAAATTTAACTGTGTTAAAGTATGTTTTATCAATTCACTTTAGTTCGGTAGAGAAACAAAGTAATCAATAAAGGATGGTCATTATATTATGAATACGCAAACACTTATTACTAATAAAGAATATGAATTAGATTTTTTAAAACACTTTCAGCAAGCAGGTTTTAGTCTTGTTGATTTTAGTTTTATAGAATCTTTATCTTGGCAATCACTTACTTCTGATGATTTACAACAAATGACTGAGCGTAGTTTTTGGCAACATGACCATCATATTTTTGCGTTACGCAATGATTTTACTGATCAATTACTACGTTACTATAGTAACTATC
Source organism: Staphylococcus sp. GDY8P120P (assembly GCF_017892065.1). Classification (NCBI taxonomy): domain Bacteria; kingdom Bacillati; phylum Bacillota; class Bacilli; order Caryophanales; family Staphylococcaceae; genus Staphylococcus; species Staphylococcus sp. GDY8P120P. The sequence continues at coordinate 121,708 of NZ_JAESKI010000012.1, forward strand.
AACCGCAACAACAATGCATTGCCTATGCTGGACCAATTGTCAGAAATAATGAAGTTTATACTCAGTTGGGTATTGAACATTACAACCCAACTGTTAATGATATGCAAAACGACTTTAAAACATTTTACCAATATATTAAATATACATTGAACGATGATATTGATTTCGTCATCTTAGGTCATTATCAATTAATTGATTTATTATTATCTTCTAAAGCTCAAACACAACGTATTTTAAACCTTGTACAAGAGCGTAATATTTCAGAGTTATCAGCTCAATTAGGTCTTGCTCACCCTGTGGTTCAATTATTAACTACTAAAACAACTGAGCAGCTCGATCTATTAGGTCAATTGTTTCCCAATGATCACCGTACCATTCAATCATTACGTCGTTGGGAACAATGGTTTAAATCACAAGGCATTACAGAAATTCATTTAGATATCACACCCCAGCCGCCGCGCTCTTATTACAAAGGCGCTTTTATGAGATGTCATTTAAAAAACAACAAAACAAAACGACTCACAGGTGGATTTTATAAAGGCCCGTTAGAAGGTTTTGGTTTAGGATTTATACTTTAACAAAGGAGAGAATGTCATGCTTACTGTCGCATTAGCAAAAGGGAGACTACTTAAAAGTTTTATTAAGTATTTAAATGAGGTTGAAGAACCAAACATCGCGCGTGCACTGGAACAAAGAGAACGCCAATTATTAATAACTGTAAATGAAATACAATTCATTTTAGTAAAAGGTAGTGATGTACCGATTTATGTAGAACAGGGTGTAGCAGATATCGGTATTGTCGGAAGCGATATATTAGAGGAAGGCAATTATGTTATTAATAATTTGCTTGATTTACCGTTTGGTGAGTGTCATTTCGCACTAGCGGCTAAACCAGAGACACATACATTTAATAAAGTTGCGACTTCATTTACACAAACGACACGTCAGTATTTTGAAGCACAGGGTCTAGATGTAGAACTTGTTAAGCTATCTGGTTCAATCGAATTAGCATGTTTAGTCGATATGGTAGATGGTATAGTTGATATCGTTCAAACAGGCACCACTTTAAAATCAAATGGTTTAGTCGAAAAAGATCAGATTAAAAATGTTAATGCAAAATTGATTACAAATAAAGCATCATACTTTAAAAAATCATCTGAAATCGATGATTTAATTAAAATATTGGAGGTGTCTCTCATTGATTACAAATAAATCAACATTTTTAAATAACTATTTAAATCAATCATCATTAAATGAAGATTTATATCCCATTGTTAAGTCCATTTGTGACAACGTTAAGCAACAAGGCGATGAAGCATTAAAACATTATAATCAACAATTAGATCATGTAGATACGCCCCAATTAGAAATTCCAAAAGATAACTTAAAAATAGCCTATAACCGTATTGATGCATCACTACGTGAAGCACTTGAACATAGCCACGCAAGAATCAAAGCGTATCAAACCTCAATTAAATATGATCATCAACAAACATCTTCTGAATGTTATGAGTTATATCATCCTTTAGAACGGGTTGGTGTCTACGTTCCAGGTGGGAAAGCCAGCTATCCTTCTACCGTATTAATGACTGTAACGCTTGCAAAAGTTGCCGGCGTGAGCAATATCGTAGTCGTAACGCCACCACAACCCGAAGGCTTACCTGATGTTGTACTTGCTTCATGTTATATTGCTGGGGTTGATCAAGTTTATCAAGTAGGAGGTGCTCAAAGTATTGCTGCGCTTGCTTATGGCACAGAAACTATTCCCAAGGTAGATAAAATTGTCGGCCCTGGAAATCAATATGTTGCTTACGCTAAAAAGTATTTATTTGGTCAAGTCGGTATAGATCAAATTGCTGGCCCAAGTGAGATTGCGCTAATCATTGATCATACAGCTGATTTAGATGCCATCACTTATGATGTTTTTGCGCAAGCAGAGCATGATGAATTGGCTAGAACATTTGTTATCAGTGAAGATGAAGTATTATTACACCAATTAGAAGATAAAATTCAACAAGCCCTATCACAAATTGAACGTCAACCCATCGTTGCAGCAAGTTTGGCACATAACCATTTTTTAATTGCAGTAGACGATTTCGCAGAAGCATGCGATTTGATGAATCAAATTGCTCCAGAACACGCTTCTATTCAAACTAAACAACCATACAATTATTTAAATCATGTGAAATATGTAGGCGCACTTTTCTTAGGTCATTATTCTCCTGAAGTGATTGGCGACTATGTTGCTGGTCCAAGTCACGTGCTGCCTACGAATCAAACGGCACGTTTTACAAATGGATTATCTGTAAATGATTTCTTAACACGTCATTCTGTCATAGATTTATCCCAACAGACATTTAATGATATCGAACAATCAGCACGTAGGTTAGCGAACGTTGAGCACTTATATAACCACGAACAATCAATTGAAACACGAACAGCAAAGGAGACGCACAATGATCAGAATTAACAAAAATGAAAGCCCACTCAAACCATTATCTAATGAACAGCTTGCAACAATTATTCGACAGGCGGCATTTAATCTTTACCCCGATGATGAATATGAACGCTTTAAACAAGCTTACGCTGAGTACCATCAAATATTACCGGATCAAGTCATCGCTGGTAATGGATCTGACGAACTAATTCAAAAATTGATGTTAATCATGCCAGAAGGCCCAGCGTTAACATTGAACCCTGATTTTTTTATGTACCAAGCATACGCACAACAGGTTGCGCGCCCTATTGAATTTGTATCGTCAAATCCAGATTTAACTTTTGCTCTCGAAGATATTCTTAATCGTATTGAGGAAGTACAACCGTCATTCTTTATTATGAGTAACCCACATAATCCATCAGGTGTGCAATATAGCACAACTTTTTTAACAGCTATTGCTGACAAGATGCATGCTGTGGGCGGGTATTTTATTATCGATGAAGCTTACTTAGATTTTGGTGAGCCTTATGACATCAAGATGCAACCTCATATCATTCAAATGCGCACGCTCTCTAAAGCATTCGGAATTGCTGGGTTGCGTCTAGGTGTGTTAATTGGTACAACAGACACAATTCAACTCATTCAAAGAATCGAACACCCTTATCCCTTAAATACCATCACACTTCATATTGCAATTTACATGTTTGAACATCAAGCAATGATACGTGATTTTGTAAAACATCAAAGACAACTCGCACATAAACTTAAAGCAATGTTTAATGAATTAGTATCAGATGTAATGGTTGTCTATCCTTCTGCAACTAATTTTGTCTTAACTAAAGGCGCAACTGCACAAAGTTTGGGTAGATATATTAAAGCGCATGGTTACTTACCGAGATTATATGACGAACCAGAAATGGCTGATTATGTACGCTATTCTATTGCAACAGATGAACAATTAGATGAATTATATACGCTTATTAAAAATTGGAGGTCAAACTATGATAGTCAACAAAACACGCAATACAGCTGAAACCCAATTAACGATTTCTCTTGCTGATGACCACCGTGAAAGCCATATTAATACAGGTGTTGGATTTTTAGATCATATGTTGACACTCTTTACATTTCACAGTCAATTATCTATCAAAATAGAAGCAAATGGTGATACACAAGTAGATGACCATCATGTTACAGAAGATATCGGTATTGTACTTGGCCAATTATTATTAGAACTAGTTAAAGAACGAAAATACTTTCAACGCTATGGTGTAAGCTATTTACCAATGGATGAAACACTAGCGCGTACAGTAATAGATATTAGCGGTCGGCCTTACTTGTCTTTTAACGCGCAATTGAGCAAAGAGAAGGTAGGCACATTTGATACTGAACTTGTAGAAGAATTTTTCAGAGCATTAGTAATCAATTCACGTCTAACAACACACATTGATTTGCTACGTGGTGGTAACACGCATCATGAAATCGAAAGCATTTTTAAATCATTTGCGCGTGCGTTAAAAGATGCATTAACACCAATCGATATTAAGGTTACACCCTCTTCTAAGGGCGTGATTGAATGATTGCCATTATTGACTACGGTTTAGGTAATATTAAAAATATACAACGTGCGATAACACATTTAGGCTATGAAACGAAATTAACGGATAAAAAAGAAACTATTATAGCAGCAGATATCATTATCTTGCCTGGCGTAGGTCACTTTAAAGATGCTATGCAAGCTATTGAATATCGTGGTTTGAAAACTATTTTACAATCTATAACAGACAAGCCTATTATCGGTATTTGTCTAGGTATGCAGCTGCTATTTGAGCATAGTGATGAAGGTCATGTGAACGGGTTACAACTTTTCCCAGGAAATATTATACCTATCCATACAGCTTATCCAGTACCCCATTTGGGTTGGAATAATTTAATTAGCAACCGTAACCTTTTAACACAAGACGTCTATTTTGTACACTCATACCAAGCTGAAATGTCTGAACACGTGATTGCTTATGCAGATTATGGCGCATTAATTCCGGCAGTCGTCCAATATAAAAATTATATCGGCATCCAATTCCATCCAGAAAAAAGTGGCGAAGGTGGTTTGGCTATACTTAACCAAGCTTTGAAAGGCGGTTTCTTAAATGATTAAAATTTGGCCAGCAATTGATTTAATCAATGCAACAAGTGTAAGGCTAACAGAAGGAAAATATGATTCAGAAGAAAGAATGACACGTAGCGCTGAAGAAAGCATTACTTTTTACAATCAATTTAACTGTGTCAATCGTATTCACATCGTTGATTTAATCGGCGCAAAGCAACAAACCTCAATTGAAAAAAACTACATTAAACACCTAAGAACCTTAACAAATAAACCTATGGAAGTCGGTGGTGGAATCCGTAGTCATGAAACTATAGATGCCTACCTAGATGATGGCATTGACTATTGTATTATAGGGACTAAAGGCATTCAAGATATGGATTGGTTAACTGAAATGGCTCATGAATATCCAAACCAACTGTATCTTTCGGTAGACGCTTATCATCGTGAAGTGAAAATAAATGGTTGGGAACAAGATGCACAATTGGATTTATTTGATTTAGTTAAACAAATTGAGTCGCTGCCCTTAGGCGGTATCATTTATACCGATATTTCTAAAGACGGCCGCTTATCCGGGCCCAATTTTGAAATAACTGCTCAACTCGTAAAAGCAACTCAAAAACCTGTTATCGCTTCTGGTGGTATTCGTCATCAACAAGATTTAACACAATTAGAAAATGCTGGTGTCTATGCTGCAATCGTTGGTAAGGCCGCGCATAACGCTGATTTTTGGGAGGGGTTATCATGATTAAAAAAAGAATTATACCCTGTTTAGATGTTAAAGATGGGCGTGTTGTCAAAGGCATACAATTTAAAGGCTTACGCGATATTGGTAATCCTGTTGATTACGCACTTTATTACAATGAGCAAGGCGCGGATGAGTTAGTCTTTTTAGACATATCTCGTACGGAAGCCGGACACGGGCTCATGCTAGATGTAATTGAAGAAACTGCTGAAAAACTTTTCATCCCGTTGACTGTCGGTGGCGGTATATCCACAATCGATGACATTTCTCAATTGTTAAACCATGGTGCTGATAAAGTCTCTCTCAACTCGAGTGCATTAAATCACCCTAACTTTATTAAGCAAGTTAGTGAAAAATTTGGTAGCCAATGTATATGTATAGCAATTGATAGTAACTTTGACAGTGAGTTAAATGATTATTTTTGTTATACGCATGGTGGAAAAAAACGTACAGACAAACGTGTGTATGATTGGGTTCAAGAAGTCGAGTCACTAGGTGCTGGAGAGCTTTTAATTACCAGTATGACGCATGATGGTATGAAACAAGGCTTTGATGTCAAACACTTACATGAAATTGAGCAACTTGTTAATATCCCCATTATTGCTTCAGGCGGCGGTGGAACACCAAAACATTTTGTTGACTTGTTTAAACAAACTAATGTATCAGCAGGACTAGCTGCTAGTATACTACATGATAAAGAAACAACGGTAGATGAAATCAAACAAACAATGGCACAAGGAGGTATCCCAATTAGATGACTCAACAACCAGATTTTAGTAAAGGGCTTATACCCGCAATATTACAAGATGTCAATACGAAACAAGTACTGATGCTTGGATATATGAATGAAGCAGCTTATAACAAAACAGTCACTCATGGATTAGTTTGTTTTTATTCTCGTTCTAAAGAGCGCTTATGGACTAAAGGTGAAGCATCTGGCCATACACAAGTTGTGCAAGATATTCATTTAGACTGTGATCAAGACACTTTACTAATTGATGTAATACCAAATGGCCCCACTTGTCATACTGGTAGTCAAAGCTGTTTCAATACTGATGTACCGTTTTATATACAACAATTAGAAGATGCCGTGAGCGATAGCGCAGCATCTCATAAAGAAAATTCGTATACGCAATATTTGTTAAACGAAGGTTTGGAAAAAATAACTAAAAAATTTGGTGAAGAAGCATTTGAAGTTGTCATCGGTGCGATGAAATCTGATCACCAAGAAGTGACAAACGAAACTGCTGATTTAATGTACCACCTTTTCGTACTATTACATGCTTTAAATATAGAATTTAAAGATGTTGAAGCGGTGCTTGCACAACGGCATCAAGTACCAAATAACTTTAAAGGAGAACGTTCAGATATTAAAGATTGGTAATTCAATTACTTTGAATATATCTTTATTGAACATAAAAGCAGGAGTGATTTTGTGAATTTCACGCAATCACTCCTGCTTTATTTTATCGATATAAATACAAGTTTTTAAATAATCATTATGGCTTCATAAGTTCTTTTTTAAATAATTCTGCTTGTTTTTCGACAGAAATCAAGTCTGCATAAATAGCTTCGTCCATTGGATAAAAAATGACATTATCATTTTTTACAGCTTTATTGTTATGCCATATATCAGAGTTTACAAAGTTATTATTCGGTTTTTGGCCATCTTCAGTTGGTACTAATAAATAATCACCTGAGTATTCATTGAATTTTTCTTTTGGCACTTTCATGTATTTTTCTTTTGGCATCACTTCTTTAGCTTCAGGATCTTCTTTTAAGCCAAACCCTTCGTATATTGCTTCACTACCCCGCCCAAACCTGGGACCGAATTGGTAAATATCTTTAGCTTGGATATCCATAATTGAAAATGTTTTATCTTCACCGATATGTGATTGGATTGCTTTACCATCTTCCGCTAATTTTTTCGAAAGCTTGTCGGCTTGTTTTTTAGCTTTTGCTTCTTGATTGACTAACTTCCCTATTTCGATATGTGTATCTTTGTAATCCATATTTTGAACTTTAAGTGGCACAGTTGGTGCTATTTTCGATAACTTTTTATTATTTTTATTTTCTTTATATGTAATGATTAAATCTGGTTTCAATTTGGCTGCCGCTTCAACGTCCTCTGGGTCAATCTTTTTAATTTTATCCATATTTAAATATTTAGAATCAGGAAAAACACTCGTTATCGCAATAGGTTTAACACCTAATTTTTTAAAATTGCCATAATTGGCAGTTAATACTAATACCCTTTTAGGGTTTTTTGGTATTTTAACTTTACTACCATCATCCGTAGTATAGGATTTTGTACCTTTGTCCTCTTTAGAATTGGACTTACTTGAATCATCCCCGTTGCCGCATGCTGCTAAAAATAATATTAAACATAACATTGTAATTAAAATTCTTTTCAAAATAATGACCTCTTTCATAATATATTACTTTCATTATAATTGAAAACGATTATCAATATCAACTTAATTATTATTATTTTTAAAATAATAGTTATGTAATAATTTCATGTTTATTATATAGACGTTATTTAGTAAATTAACTTTTCATATTATGATACTTAACATAAATCACTGAAATAAAAATCTTTCACCAATTCACTATAATGTACAGCTATATAATATATTACCGCAATACAATAAGCGTAGGCATGTAATTGCATTATTATACTACTGTCTAGTAAAGAGGCTATATCTCATATACATATTTCAAATTAGGCATTTACAGCATAACAAAAATTCAGGCTAAGACATTTAATTAATGTCCTAGCCTAGTTTAATTTCATCTATTATTATGTTTTTTATCTCTTATTAAAAGTAAATCACTTTAAACTACAGTTCCAATATCATTAAATCTTCATCGTAATAAATAGTACCATCGTATAGCGCTTTAGGTTCTACACCATATTTGCTAAAACCTAATTTTTTATACAATGAAATAGCAGCGTTATTTTCCGAAAGTACTGATAAGTTTATCGTTTTAATTAAACCTTGTTCAGTCACAACATCAATTATTTTTTGAATTAATTGTTGCGTGATGCCTAACTTTCTATAATTTGGGTCACAGTAAACCCCGACTAAATTACCTTTATGCTTAATTTTATTTAAGGTTTCGCTATAAAAAGTTGCAAAACAAACCAATTTTCCGCCATCAAACGCACCTATCGTAAAATGGGTAGAAGTACAAACTAACCTTTTTTTAAAATTTTCAATGGGGAAATTAATTTCTCGTTGATACGTTGATGCAAACCCTCTAGGATCCGTTTGAAGTGATTTCAAACGAAGTGAACGATATGCTTCTACATCATTGCTATTAAGATACCTAAAATTCATTGTCTTCCTACTTTCCGTGGACGATATACATGTCTAATTTGCCGAATGATACCCAAAGGCATCAGAAAAATAGCTTAAACTGGCCTAACTGTTATTTCATTTACATTCACATGGCTTGGTTGTTGTAATGCATAAACTACTGCTTCTGCAATGTTTTGAGGGTCTAATTTCTTACGTCCTCCCCAATCTGTATCTCCGCTTAAAGGTGTATCCACCATGCCAGGAGATATGCTCGTAACGCGAACGCCTGTTTTAGCTAATTCCTTTTCTAATCCTTGCGTAATCGTATGTACAGCTACTTTTGTAGCACTGTAAATTGTACTCGATTTCGTGACTTCAAAACCAGAAATAGAAGCAATATTAATAATATGTCCACTGGATTGTTGTAAGAAAGTTGGCAAGACTGCATTAATACCATATAAGGTGCCTTTTACGTTTACATCAATCATTGAATCCCACGCGGTTACATCACCTTCAGAAATAGCGGAAGAAAGCATTTGTCCTGCGCTATTAACCAAGATATCTACATGACCAAACTTATCCTTTGCATACTGAACTAAACGTGCTACATCGTTTTGTTGTGTTACGTCGACTGTTAATAAGTCAATATGTGTAGCATTCTCCTTAGAACGAATATGATCAGCAACATCTTTAAGTCGTGTTTCGTTACGTCCAGATAATAATACTTGTACACCCTTATTAGCTAATTCCTCTGCTATACTAGCACCTATACCACTGCTTGCGCCAGTAACGATTGCAACTTTATTTTCTATTTCAACCATTTAATCTTCCTTTCATTTCATTATTATTTATATTACTAAATTACCCTATTCACATGTATTCTACCATGGATAACCGCTTACAAAACAAAAATTCATCTTATTAAGAAGCACTTGCTATATTTCATAATTAATTATAAAGTGGGTATATAATACATATCTTAATCATTATTTCATCATATCGTTAAGGAGGGGTTATTATGGACTTTGAAGACAGCATCACACAATTAAGACAATCCATTGATAGAACCAGTTTTAGTTTCCGCTTTGAACAATTATTTGTTAAAGAAGATTGGCTTAAACTATCATTAACTAAACGACAACAATTAGAACGTGAATTCCGCAAGTTTGTAAACGAAAGTGATAAGTTACGCATTCCATACGCTTCAGAAGATCACATTCGAATGCGTATGTATAATGCTGTTTATGACTATAATGAAATCAAACATAACTTTAAAGCTTATGTTTAACATTAAAAACGTTACATGAACTTAAACGACATATAATACAAGAAAAGCCTACATTACTAAATGAACAGTAACATAGGCTTTTCTATTTTTTAAGGGCTCTAAATAAATCATGAAAGATGATACTAGGGAGAAAAATATGCATGAAGTTGAATACAAATCATACGATGAAAGATACGTGTATTCAACTTCAATACTGCTAGATGAATACAGCATATTAATTATTGACTAGTAGCTTTTTTTCTAAACCATAGTTGTATATTTTTTCTGCATCAATATAAGCTATATAATCAATACTTCTGTATCCATCTTTAATATCATTGATAATACCTTGGTTCACACCCGTACGAGTGTAAATTTCATAACTGCTTTCATTTGAAAAAATGACTTCTTCAATTACTTTTCTCATTTAATAATCACTCCGTATTTTTTCTTTCGTTAAGCATTGGTATCTTCTACACTCTTATCATAATCTATAATATTAAGAATTAAAAGGTTTTTGTGATTCATTTCACAAATTTATCACTTTTCATCTTTTTCTCTTTTTTTAGCGACCATTCAGATTGACAATCTTAATTTCCTTAATGCTAAAAATACTTTTGTTAGGTCTTTCATAGGTGTTCATAAAAAATGATTTATGCTTTATCATTTTTTGAACGCATCTGCGGTTATGCTCAGTTCGCACTTATACAATTTATATACAAGTTCTATCTTTTACATTCTAAAGTTTATTTAGACGCCTGAATATGCATTAAATTCGCCATCTACGGGTAAGACAACACCATTAACAAAACTAGAGGCTGGCTTACTTATTAAAAATAATAATGCGCCTATCAATTCATCAGGTTGCCCAAACCTTTTCATAGGTGTTGCGTTCAATATTTTTTGAGAACGCTCTGTATAAGTTCCATCTTTATTTAAGTGTAGTGATTTATTTTGATCTGTTAATAAAAATCCAGGTGCAATCGCATTAACGCTTATATTCGTTTGTGAGAAATAAACACTTAGCCATTGGGTGAAATTACTTACTGCAGTTTTAGCACCACTGTATGCCGGTATTTTAGTTAAAGGGCTAAACGCGTTCAAAGATGAAATGTTAATCATCACTGGGCCTTCTTTATCTATCATATCTTGTGCAAACACTTGTGATGGAATAAATGTACCTATAAAATTTAAATCGAAGATGAAACCTAGAGATTGTTCATCTAAATCAAAAAATGTTTTCAAATCTTTTTGACTGTTGACATCGTATCGCTCATCGTCTGTGGTACCTAGGGGTGGTTCTCCCCAGCGCCATTAATCAAAATATCTATCTTGCCAAATGTATTGTGGACGATTGTCTTAGCTTTTTCTACTGCTTTTTTGTCTATAACATTAGCAACAATGAATATTGCTTTACCTCCCATACCTTCAATGCGTTTGGCTACTGCTTCACCTTTTTCTTGATTCATACCAATGATTAATGATTGCGACATTAGCACCACATTTTGCTAAGGATTTTGATCATTTACTTCCGATAACGTCGGCGCCACTTGTTATCACAACTGTTTTATACGTTAAGTCTACTTTAAATGGTAGCATGTAACAGCCTCCTTATACTTGATTGCTTTTTTGTATTGCTTCATATAAACCATTTAAATATGTTGCACCTAGAGCGCGATCATATAAACCATATCCAGGCTTGCCTATTTCTCCCCAAATCATGCGTCCATGGTCAGGCCGAATGGGCCCTTCATACTCAAAATCATGTAATGCTTTAATAACTTTATACATATCGATTGATCCCTCTTCAGATAAGTGTGCAGACTCTTGGAATGATTTATCTCCAACTAATTTCACATTACGCGCGTGAACGAAATGTACGCGCCCTTTTTTACCAAAATAGGTTAGCATATCTGGAAAATCATTTTTCTTATCTGAACCTAGCGATCCGGAACACATCGTTAAACCATTATGTTTTGAAGGATGTAATTGAATAAAACGTTCTAGATTTGCCTTACTCGTTATAATTCTTGGTAAGCCAAATATATTCCAAGGTGGGTCATCTGGATGAATGGCCATTAATATGTCTTCTTCTTCTGCTACTGGGATTACTTTATTTATAAAATATGCTAAATGTTCCCATAATTTTTCTTCATCTATCACTTTATACGCCTCAAAAAGAGACGCCAAATCTTCTTTAGAATAACTTGAATCCCAACCAGGCAATGATAATTCTCCTTTTAGTGGGTCCATTTTAGCAATGTCATATTCATTATATATCAGTGCTGTAGAACCATCTTCTAACCGATAATCTAATTGAGATCGTGTCCAGTCAAAGACAGGCATAAAATTGTAGCAAACTACTTTGATACCGGCTTTTCCTAGGTTACGTAGGGTTTGACAATAATTTTCAATATATTGGTCTCTAGTCGGTTTACCTAATTTAATATCTTCATGTACTGGTACACTTTCTATCACTGAAAGTTCTAAGTCTGCTGATTCAATTTCTTTTTTCAAAGCGCTTATTTTTTCAAATGGCCATACATCACCTACTGGAATATCGTAAATCGCACTAACAATACCTCTCACACCTGGAATTTGCTTAATATACTCTAAACTGATTGGATCATCTTTCCCGTACCATCTAAACGTCATTTTCATAACAAATAGCAGCTCCTTTTCAAATTAATTTAAAATAATAATATGCATTGTTGTAACAAATATTTTCTATTAATTTTTTGAGTAACATTGGATCATTTGGAATTTCACCAATTTCTACTAAATTCCCTATAAATGTACATAAGATTCTACGGAAATAATCATGTCTCGAATATGAAATAAAGCTTCTTGAATCTGTTAACATGCCAACAAAGTGCATTAATAACCCTTGATCGGCGAGTGAAGTCATCTGATTTAACATGCCGCGTTTTGTATCATTAAACCACCATCCTGCACCGTGTTGTATCTTACTTTGGATGCCTGGTTCGTTTTGGAAATTTGCAATTGTTGAACCTATAATGTCATTAAACATTGGGTTCAAATTATAAAGTATTGTTTTAGGTAAATGACCTTCGGATGCCATCATATTGAGCAAATGATTTAAATTGAATGCTAAGTTTTGTTGATCACGAATGGAATCAAATCCAGCGTCTGGACCTATTTCTTCAAAACCTTGACTATTATTATTTCGTATTGCGCCAAAATGTATCTGCATAACCCATTCTCTTTCGGCGTAAAATTTACTTAATTCGTTTAATAAAAAGGTTTGGAATTGGGCATTTTCGTACGATGTTACAATTTCCCCTACTTGACTTTTTTTAAATATGTCTTGAATTTCCTGTTCAGTGTAAGGTTGATATTCTAATGTATTCAGTCCATGATCTGCTAGTCGTCCGCCTTTACTATGAAAATATACTATCCTTTGCTCCAATGCATCTATAAATGTTGAAACATCACGAATGGGTTGTGTCAATGCGCTCAATGTGTCAATAAATGTGACAAATGCTTTTTCACCTATTTTAAAAGCAACATCTGGTCTAAAGGCAGGTAATACTGTTGTCTTAAATTTTGTTTGAGCTTTGATTTCATCATGGTACGCTAAATCATCTGTAGGATTATCCGTTGTACAAATTAATCGTACATTAGACTGTGTAATTAATGTTTGTGTCGTCACGTGGTTTTCTTTTAAATATTGGTTCACTTCATCATAAATACGGTCAGCATTTGCTTCGTTTAAAACTTCATGTACATTAAAATACATTGCAAGTTCTAAATGAGACCAATGGTATAATGGGTTCGCTACAGCATTTTCTAACGTTTGTGCCCATTTTCTAAACTTTTCTCTGGGGTGTGCATCGCCTGTAATATAGTATTCATTAATGCCTTGAGCTCTCATGGCTCTCCATTTATAATGGTCTCCACCTAACCATAATTCTGTAATATTATCGAAGTGTCTGTTATCGCTAATTTGCTTAGGATCTAAATGACAATGGTAATCATAAATAGGCATATCTTTAGCATAATTTTGATACAATGATTTTGCTGTCTCATTGTGCAACATAAATGTTTCAGTGATAAATTTAACTGACCACAATTTGTGGGAATAAAATAAAAACACTTTCGTTGAATTCGTATAAAAAGAATTTAAACGGAGGAGTTTTTTATATGAAAAGAGACG